>NZ_LGDO01000412.1:0-276 GCF_001279805.1 Streptomyces sp. XY431 | reverse complement strand
CCCCTGCCTCTCCCTCGGAGGTTTCTCATGCGTGCCTTCAGCCCGCCCGACTGGTCCGCCGCCCGTGAGGAGCTGCGCACCGCGCTCGCCCTCTCCTCCTGGCCGGACGACCTCGTCGCGGACGCCGAACTCGCCCTCCACGAGCTGTACGTCAACGCCTGGCGCCACGCCGGTTGTCAGGCGCCGACCGTCGTGGTCGTCCTCCTGCCCACCCGCACCCTGCGCGTGTCCGTCGCCGACGACAGCCCCACCCTCCCCGAACCCCGCATCTCCGCC
>NZ_LGDO01000411.1:0-288 GCF_001279805.1 Streptomyces sp. XY431 | reverse complement strand
GGACCGGATGATCGGTGCGGAGGGGACGGGGTTCGCGACGGCGATGCGGACGCTGGACCACACGCGGGTGACGATCGCGGCGCAGGCGTTGGGGATCGCGCAGGGGGCGTTGGACTATGCGAAGGGGTATGTGCGCGAGCGCAAGCAGTTCGGGAAGCCGATCGGTGACTTCCAGGGTGTGCAGTTCATGCTGGCGGACATGGCGATGAAGCTGGAGGCGGCGCGTCAGTTGACGTACGCGGCGGCGGCGAGGTCGCAGCGGGGGGACGGGGACCTGACGTTCTTCGG
>NZ_LGDO01000410.1:0-292 GCF_001279805.1 Streptomyces sp. XY431 | reverse complement strand
CAACGCGCGCAGGACCGTCGACCAGCCGTCCAGCAGCTCCCGGACCTCCGCCTCCGCGAACAGCGCGCCGGGCCAGGACACGCTCACCACCAGGTGCGGTCCGTCGGCACGGTCCTCGGTCATCGCGTTGATCGTCAGCGCGTGCCCCATCGGCATCTGCGGGTCCACGGCTCCTTCGAGGAGCTCAGGAGTCGGTGACCATTCGGCTTCGGTGTTGTCGCCGGTGAAGCGGCCGAGGTAGTTGAAGACGATCTCCGCGCCGGCCTTCTCCTCCAACTCTCCCAGGCGCGCG
>NZ_LGDO01000409.1:0-295 GCF_001279805.1 Streptomyces sp. XY431 | reverse complement strand
CTCCGCGAACACACCGCACAGGACTTCTTCCTGCGGGGTGGCGGGTGCACGGCCCTCGCCGGCGGAGGCGAAGTCGGGTGCGGGCAGGGCCTTTCGGTCCAGCTTGCCGTTGACCGTGAGCGGGATCGCGTCGAGGACGACCACGGCTGCCGGGACCATGTACTCCGGCAGGGACGCAGCGACCTCGGCCCGGATGTCGGCGGTGTCGAGTTCGCTGCCGGGGGTGGGCACGACATACCCGACCAGACGCTTCTCACCCGGACGGTCCTCCCGCACCAGGACGACCGCCTGCGCG
>NZ_LGDO01000408.1:0-295 GCF_001279805.1 Streptomyces sp. XY431 | reverse complement strand
AACCAACGCGCGCAGGACCGTCGACCAGCCGTCCAGCAGCTCCCGGACCTCCGCCTCCGCGAACAGCGCGCCGGGCCAGGACACGCTCACCACCAGGTGGGGACCGTCGGCACGGTCCTCGGTCATCGCGTTGATCGTCAGCGCGTGCCCCATCGGCATCTCGCGGTCGATGCCGCTGTCCACCCCGAAAGGCGTGGGTGACCATTCGGCTTCGGTGTTGTCGCCGGTGAAGCGGCCGAGGTAGTTGAAGACGATCTCCGCGCCGGCCTTCTCCTCCAACTCTCCCAGGCGCGCG
>NZ_LGDO01000407.1:0-297 GCF_001279805.1 Streptomyces sp. XY431 | reverse complement strand
CGCATGCCGGTCCAGCAGCGCCTGGCAGGCCCGACGCAGAGACGGCACCGACAGCGGACCCTCGACCTCGAAACCGAACTGACCGGTGTAGACGTCCACTGCATCGTCGTCGTAGCGGGCGTGGAAGACCATGCCCTCCTGCACCGGCGACAACGGCCAGACATCCTCCAACTCGACCTCCGCCGACTCCAGTTCGGCGACATCCGCGGAGGTGAGCGCGACCAGCGGGAAGTCCGACGGCGTGTGCCCGCCCGAACCCGGCTGCTCGACATGCGCAACCAACGCGCGCAGGACCGT
>NZ_LGDO01000406.1:0-299 GCF_001279805.1 Streptomyces sp. XY431 | reverse complement strand
GACAAAGGCGGGCGTCGGTCCTCTTTGTGCACTGTGTCGGATCTGTGACATCCGTCCCGGTGCCTGTGACATCCGCCCCGGTGCCGCCGGTCCGTCCGCGTCGTGGGTCCGGGCCCGGACCCACGACGCGGACGGCGGTCAGCGCGGGCCGGGCAGCCGGACCTCGATCCGGCAGCCGCGTGCCGCCTCGGCGACCTCGATCCGTCCGCCGTGCAGGTCCACCGCCCAGCGGGCGATGGCCAGGCCCAGCCCGGTCCCGCCGTCGGCGCCGGGGCCGGCCGCGGTCGCGGTGCCGCTGC
>NZ_LGDO01000405.1:0-299 GCF_001279805.1 Streptomyces sp. XY431 | reverse complement strand
TGGAGCGGCTCAAGGAGGCGTTCCTGCGCTCCCCGTACGCCGGCCGGACCCCGCTGCGGGTCGAGGCGCCGTTCCAACTGGTGCTGGCGGGCCGGGTGGGGCGCGGCCGGATCGACGCGGTCTACCGGGACGGGGAAGAGGGGTCAGAAATCGGCGGCGCGTCACGCTACGAAGGGGGGGACTGGAAAAAGCACCGCGGGGCCCTCCGGCATCCGCCTCTTTTGCCTGAGAACCGAAGTTGAGGGCGACCGGATGGATTAGAAAACGGTTCGCCGGGCCCACCCCGGGAACCGCACCCG
>NZ_LGDO01000404.1:0-299 GCF_001279805.1 Streptomyces sp. XY431 | reverse complement strand
GGCCAGGGCGGCGACGGGCGACGAGATGGCGACCCGGCCGGCCGCCCGGCACGGGCCCTTCGCCACCCCGGGCAGGTGCACGCCCGGCTGGCCCCCCCGGTACCCGAGGACGGCGAGGCCGACGATCCCGGGCTGTCCGGCCGGGGCTGTCCCGGAGGCCGGGCGGTGCTTAACAGCGGGGCCAGCAGGCGGCGGAACCCCCCGGCGGTCCGGCGCTCCTGGACGGCGGCCTCCTCGGCGGCTGCGGCCGCGAGCTCGGCGGCGACGGCGGCGCGCTCCAGCTTGTCGGCGAACGCCTG
>NZ_LGDO01000403.1:0-301 GCF_001279805.1 Streptomyces sp. XY431 | reverse complement strand
CTCGCCGAGTTCGATCCGGAAGCCGCGCAGCTTGAGCTGGTGGTCGGCGCGTCCGACGAACTCCAGGGTCCCGTCCGCGCGCCACTTCACCAGGTCGCCGGTGCGGTACATCCGCTCGCCGACGTCTCCGAAGGGGCAGGCCACGAAGCGTTCGGCGGTGAGCCCCGGACGCCCCAGGTAGCCGCGGGCCAGCCCGGCACCCGCGATGTACAGCTCGCCGACCGCCCCCGCCGGTACCGGTTCCAGACCGTCGTCCAGTACGAACAGCCGGGTGTTGGCGATCGGCCCGCCGATCGAGGGG
>NZ_LGDO01000402.1:0-51695 GCF_001279805.1 Streptomyces sp. XY431 | reverse complement strand
GCGGCCGGGGCGGGGGTGGACGGGGCGTCGCCCAGGCCCCCCCCCGCGTCGCCGCCCCCACCGACCCCGGCCTGCCCTTCGACCTCCTCGACATCCCCGACGTCCCCCACACCGCTTTCGGCTGGCCCGTCGTCCCCGACGGCCTGCGCCGACTCCTCACCGGCCTCCGCACCCGCTACGGCACCGCCCTCCCACCCGTCACCATCACCGAGAACGGCTGCTCCACCACCGAGGACCTCGACGACACCTTCCGCATCGACTACCTGTCCACCCACCTCGACGCCCTCGCCACCGCCGCCGCGGAAGGCGTCGACGTCCGCGGCTACTACACCTGGTCCCTCCTCGACAACTTCGAATGGGCCGAGGGGCTGTTCAGTCAGCGCTTCGGCCTCGTCCGCGTCGACTTCGCGACCCAGCGGCGTACACCGAAGGCCTCCTACGCCTGGTACCGGGACCTGATCGCCTTCCACCGGGCGCGCTGTGCGAAGGAAGGGGCGGTGCCTTCTCCGTGAAGTCACCGAGTCGGGTCGGAGGAGTGGCGCGAGGTCGAGCTCCGTCACGACCGTCGGCGGTGGTCGTCGGTCCCGTGACGGCGGACCGCGGGCGTCGTGGGGCGCCCGCGGTCTGCTGCTGCCGCTACCGGACCGCCGCCAGGGAGCGGGGTGCCTCGGGGGTGGGCTTCGGCTGGTAGTACTCCGTGTGTCCTTCGACGTGGAGGTGGGGCAGGCGGCGGTCCAGCCAGCCGGGCAGCCACCCGTCGGCGTCGGTGCGCAGGGCGCGGGATCAGTCCTCGTCGGAGAAGACGTGCGTCTCGCGGGTGAAGGGGCGGGGGACGACGGCCAGGCGGTCGGGCGGCCAGAGGTCGTCCCGCTCGTTGAGGCTGAGTTCGCCGCCGCGCCGCATGAGCCAGACGACCTCGTAGTGGTACTGGAGCACAGCGTCGCCCGGGACCCGGTCCAGGAGGCCCGCGACCACCCGGACGACGTCGTCCTCCTGCCCCGACAGGTCGGTGGTCTTGTCCAGCCGGAAGGCCACCGAGACGGTCGGGGTGATGCGGAGGTCGGTGACCAGTGGGTTCCACGGCCTGGGGTTGGGGGCGAAGACCCGGATCCAGGTGCCGTACCTGGTGACGACGCCGTCGGTGAGCAGGTCGGCCGCCGCCGTGGTCGCATCGAACAGCCTGGCGCCCCGTGCGACGTCGTCCAGCACGTCGGCCACCTCGGCGAGCGACAGTGGCGTGGCCAGGTTGAAGCTGTGGGAGATTGACATGGCTGGGATCCGTTCGGATGCGCTAGGGGTAGATGTGCAGGATATTGCCCTGCCGGTCGATCACCACGGCCTCCTGGAGCCCTTCGATCGGCCAGTCGTGGAGCTGGGCCTTGAGGGCCGAGACCTCCACCGGGGAATCGGCGAGGTTGACGACGATCCGGCTGGTCTGGCCTTCCAGGACCTTCTCCTCGATCCTCGAACCGACGTTCCGGGCGCTCCGGCTGCTGGGTGAGACGCAGTCGAAGATCTCGCCCTCGATCCGGTAGTCGGGATTCTTCGGACCGGGGACCGACGGGTTCTGCTCGACGTGGTAGCCCTGCTTCGCCAGGATCTCCGCCGACTCGTTCTCGCGCTGGAGCGCGAGCCGGTTCTCGGCGGCGTCCTCCGGGTTGATCCGGGTGGTGGACCCCTGCGGCGTGGCGTTGGGGTCGGGGGCCCTGGACGGCTGGGTGCGGACCTCGCCCGCGCCGCCGCCCCCGCCCCCGCCGTTCCCCTCCATGTGGACCCGGTCGGGGCCCGCCGCGTCCTCGATGATCTGGCCCGCGCCGATGCCGGCCATGCCCAGACCGGTGGCGATCACCCCGGCGGAGAGCACGTTCACGGGCACGCCGATCACCGCGCCCGCGCCGGTGAGGTCGAGGCCGGCGCCCAGCACCTCACCGCCGGCGCCCAGGGCGGCCAGGCTGAGGCCGCCCGCGACCTCCAGCACCGCGCCCGGGTCGTGGATCATCGCGTTGCCCACCGAGGCCAGGTCCTCGACGGCGGTCTTGCCGAGGTCCAGGGCGAAGTCGCCGGCGTCGGAGAAGAAGTCGCCCACCTTGTCCAGCCAGCCGGGCTCCTCGGGAGCCTTGTCGCGGGCCTTGGCGATCGTGCGCGCCGCGGTGTCGCCCGCACTCTTGAGCTGCTCCCGCGCGGTCTTGAGGGTCTGGTTCGCGGCCGCCCGGGCGCCCTCGCCGGGGTCGGTGAAGGGCAGTTCGTGCCCGGCGTTGCGCTCCGCGTCCTGGTGCTCGGACTTGGCGTTGCCCGTGGCGCTCTGGCCCTCGTTCCACTGCCGGACCGCGTCGGCGGCCCGTTCCTGGGCCCAGGCCAGCGTCCACCGGTAGTCGGCCAGCGCCGTGGAGGCGTCGTGGAAGCAGTCGCCGGCCACCAGCCACTTCTTGGGCTCGCCGTGGAAGGCGTGCCGGAACGCGTCGCCGGCCTTGCCTGACCATCCCTCGACGGTGTCGATACGCTTGAGGCCCTCGCCGGTCGAGTGCAGGGTGTCGCCGTAGCTCTTGAGCCAGGCGACGGTCGAGGCGATCGTTTCGGGGTTCCCCGGGACGAGTTCCCTGGGGTCGCCGGTCTGCCCGAGGTTCTTGGCCACTACTTCACCCCGGGGTCCTCGCCGCCCGGACGGGTCACCGTGCCGCCCGGCTGGCCGAACAGGGTTCCGTCGACCTCGCGGTAGGCCTTGACGCTCGCGGTCAGGCGCTGCGAGACCTGGGCGGCGTCCTTGACCAGGTGTTCGACGCCGATCTCCCAGCGGGTGCAGAACTTCTCCAGGACGTCGGCCAGGTGTCCGTGCCCGATCTCGTCCTTCCTGGGATCGAGGTCCTTCACCTTTCTGAACTGGAGCTTCGCCACCGTGCCGGTGATCCCGGAGGCGGCCTTTTCCAAGGCCGCCAGGTCCACCGTGAATCCCTCTGCCACAGGACCCCCTTTACAGCCCCTCGCCGGGTGTGAATCGACCGTCAGGACTCGCCCGCCGAAGCTAGCACGGCGGGTTTGCCCGTTGCACCGGAACGGCGCAGGAGGCGCCCGCGGACCGATCCCGGCGGGATCTACCGGTTTCGAGCGGGGAGGGCGGGGCCGGCCCTTCCGGGAATGAATTCCCGGAAGGGCCGGAAAAGGGGAGGCACCGGGAATCCGGGGCCGGCCGGAGCGGTTCCGGCCGGCCGTCGGTCGGGCGTTCGCATATTCGACCGGGCGCGTCATGGGACGCAGAACTCGTTGCCCTCCGGGTCCCGCACGACGGTCCAGGAGCCGTCACCGATGTGCACGTCGAGGGGCAGCGGGTCCCCCGGAGCCACCTTCGTCGTCCACTTCCAGCAGTACCCGGCCGACATGCGGGATCCGTATCCCTCGGCACGCCGGGCCTCGAGGAACGCCTCCAACTCCTGGGGGCTGTCGACGACCTCCAGGGCGACCTTGCCGTCGGGCTCCCACTCGACGGGGCCGCCGGGCTCGAGGTTCAGCAGACGTACCACCCAGTTCAGGTAGGCGTCACTGCCGCCGCAGCGGAACTGGCTGTCGAGCTCCACCACCTGGCACTCCAGGCCCTTCACCGCGGCGGCGGCCCGGATCTGGGCCACCGTGCCCATCTCGCCCGGCCGGACGACCTGGTGCTCGGCAATCAGGAACACAGGCACCCGGGCGGAGTCGATCAGCTCCTCGATCTGGGCCTTCCCCGTGCGCTGCGCAGCGCGCGTGTAGCGGTTCGCCGACGTCTCCCGGATCCGGTGCGCCTCGTCGCAGATCAGCACGTCCAGACCGTTGCGCTCGGCGGTCATGAAGCTGTTGAAGTACTTGAACAGCTCCTGCACCTCACGCTTCCGCGCCCCGGCGACCCGATGCATCGTGGTGGTGAACGAGCTGGACCCGGTCGCGTGCAGAGCCGTGACACCACGCCGGTACAGATCACCAAGGAGGGACAGCGCGATCACGCTCTTCCCGGTACCCGGACTGCCCGTGATGACGACGACCTCCTTGTGATCGGACTGCTGCGCCTGACGCTGCGGGGCGTCGGCAATGGGCAGCAGCCAGTCGGCCTGGGTGAGCGGGCGCTGCCGCGTGAGGGTCCACTCGGCCCCGGCGGCGTGCTGGTGCGCGCACGATCATCGAGTCGACCGCGACCACGCGGTCCAAGTCGCCCTCGGCTTCGTCCAGCGCGAGCAGCGCGGTGAGCGCGCGCTCCCACGTACCGTCCAGTGCCGACCTCCATGGCCGGTTGTGGATGCCCTTCCACGACCCCGAACCGCTCCGGCGGGTCCGTTTACGGCGTCCCGGTCCGGTACTTGAACACGATCGCGTCGATCACCTCCCGATGATCACGCCACCGTCCGCCCCCGCCGAGGCGCAGGGTACGGCAACAACGGCTCTGCCCGTGCCTACTGAGCATCAACCAACAATCGAATGATCCGCAGGGAACGGCCTACCCGGAGCCCCAGGCTTCAAGGGGACCCACCTCGTCATCGAGTCCCAGGCATGCAGAACATCCGCCAGGACATCCACCGAGGCCTCGGACTCGGGTCCGACGGTGCTCGCCGTGATGAGCAGCATTCCGCCGTACTGCTCCACCAGCGCAATGAACGCCTCGGTTGCCGGAGCGCTCCAGACCTCCCCGAACACTGCCACCGCGGCCTCGCCGGGGCCGGTGAGTGCCCAGGCGCGCCCGTCGGAGGACTTGGGCGGCAGCCCGGACCACAACGGTCGCAGGTTGAGCACCTGGGCGTTGGCCGACCGGGGCCCGTACGCCGCCGTGGCCGTCCAGCGGTCCTCGCCGCGGACCAACTGCGCGACCTCGAAGGCCGGGTTGACCACGAGGGCGGGAACGCAAAGCGGGCCGAATCCCTCCCCCATGGGCACTCCGGTGGTGAATGCCGTCCACCTCATGCCTGCGTCTTTGGCTATCTGGGTCAGGGCTGACTCGTTCCAGTGCGGATACCGGCACAGTCCGAAGTGGAACAGTCGCGCGTTGGCCGCTATGAAGGTGTCGTCCACATAGAGCGCAGGAACACCGTCGCCCAGGGGGTACCCGCAGTCCTGGCAGTCGCCGGCCCAGAGCAACTGCATGAGCGAACGGGCTTCCTCCTCTCCGAGTCTGTCCAGGCAGACCTGGCTGAAAGCCAGGTGCCGCAGTCCGGACGAGCCCTCCTCTGCCTCCAGGACCACCCACTCCGAGGGACAGCCACGTTTCCGCGCCCGGCTCCACCATTTCTTCCCCAGCCGGACGTCGCCGAAGGAGTACGCCGTCACGCCGGCCATCAGACAGCCGATCGGATCACCCAACTCCCCCTGCTCGACCGCTGCGGCGTAGGCACGCGACACATAGGCATTCGCCGTCTCGTGGTCCTTTCTATGCAGAAGGACGCCGGCATACGAGAGGGCGGCGAGCGGGATCCTGCCGTCGGCAGCAACTCTCAGGGCTTCGACGGCTTCGTCCGACTGCCACTTCGACCTCAGCCAGTCCGAGTAGTGCAGTGCACTCCCGGGATCTCCGGCCTCGGTACCGCGCTTCCAGAGCGCCACCGCCTCGGCCTGGTCGCCCAGTTTCTCGTGGACCAGGCCGAGGGCTCCGATCGACATCCGCTCCCCACCCTGGATCGCGCGCCTGTACCACTCCCGTGCCGCTTCCAGATCCCCCTGCACGAAGGAGATGGCACCCATATTGTGTGCCCCGATGGATTCGCCCAGAGCGACAGCGAGCTCGAAGCAGCGGGCGGCGCCGTCGTAGTCCTTCTCCTCTGCCAGCAGCGCCCCGAGAGCGATCAGGCCGTCGGGATCGTCCTCCTCTGCGAGGGGGCGGAGTACCTCCTTGGCCACCTCCGGCCGGCCCGCCACCTTGGCGACGGTCGACACCAGCACCCGACGTGTGTCGTCCACGACGCGCAGCGCCTCCTCCCACACCTGTTCCGGGAGCTCGCTCGGACGGGACCGGCGCGCAGCATCGGACACCAGGTAGTCGAACGGCTTCCACGTTCCGCCCCGGCCCGGCACCAGGGGACTGGTGACGCCCAGCACGATGCGGGACGCCCACTTCCATGCCTCCGCCATGCCCTCCGGACGCAGCGCCGGACCGCCTGCCAGGTCTAGGAAGTACTCGTGGAGGCGTTCCAGGGAATCCGGTGGCAGTGCACTGTCCACACCCGTGCGGGCAAGGGCGACCGCAGCCTCGACGAGTGCGGCCCCCCGGGGGTTGCCCCGCACCCGGGACGCGGCTTTCCACCGCTTGAGGACCTGCGGCCCCGCCGCCAGGTACTCCGCCACCCCGTGCGCCCGGTCGGCGCTCAAGGCCGCGACGACGCGCGGGTCCTGGCGCGTCGACGCGGCCTGCCGCTCGTCGTCGGTCCAAATCCGGTCCAGCGTGAGGTGGTGCGCAGCACGGATCACCCTGCCCGGCGAGGACGGCAGACGCGGCCCGGTGCCCTGCGAGAGTGACGGCCCGTCCTCCTCATCCGTGTAGTGCTCGTAGAACTCGGTGCGCAGCGTCGCGAGCACGACCGTGCCTCGGCGGACGAGCCGGTCGAGCAGGGACGGCGTCAGCCCGTCGGACCGCAGGTAGGTATGCAGGTCGTCGAGCCACACGACGCTCTCGTAGTCGCTTCCGGAGGGGGAGTGCAGCAAGGCCAGGTCGGCATCGGGATCCGGCTTGCAGACCGACCGGTCAGGGAGATTGCGGACCATGCCTTCGAACAGGGCCCGCGACTTGCCCGCCGCCGAATCCCCGGTCAGGAGCAGCATGCCGCCGGTCTCCGCCAGCGCTTCGAGTCGGGCGTCAAGTTGGGCGTCGACGTCGCGTGGCACGTACTGCACCACTTCCGGATGGCCGGCGGCGTCCGGCGCGCGATGGACTCCGAAGGAGATCGGGTCGGCGTCGACGATCCGGAGCCAGTCGCCTTCGCGAGAGGTCGCGGCCTCCTGCACCGCGTGCGGTGCCGACCTGCCGATCTCCACCACTTCCGGCCGCAGCCCTGCGGCTGCCTGCACGGCCCGCTGGAACCCGGGATCGGCCACCACGACCGAGATTGGAACGGCTTCCACCCGTGCGTGCGCCCACTGTCCCGGATCCCCGGAGACCACGCCGATCAGGAATTCTCCTGCGAAGAGCGCGGCACCCGACATCCCCTGCCAGGGCGACGCGCGGCGGGTGCCGGCCGTCGGCGGTGGTGTGTGGGAGCTGTCCAGAATGTAGCGGCCGCGCAGGATCGACGACCCCGGCTTCAGCGTGCCGACGATCTGCTCAGTGTCCGGCCTCGTCCCGTCCCGCAGCGAAATGAGCGGGTACCCCACGGCTTCGCAGTTCTCCCACGCGGCCAGGCCCACCGTCCGGCCCCAGCGGACATCGGAGATCCGGCATGTCGTGACGTCCCGGACCAGGTCATCGTCCGCTTCGAGCAGGGCCGCGTCGCACGCCTCGTCGTAACGGCGCCACCTGAGACGGCAGTTGCGCGTCCCCGCCCCTCCGGGGACAGCGACGCGAGCGGCCCCGCCATCCCCGTCGAACAGGTGCGCCGAGGTGAGCACCAGGCGGGAGTTCAACAGGAAGCCGCTGCCCTGCCGCGCTCCCTGGACGATGGCGACGCGTTCGACGGACCGGACGCTCATCCGCCGTACAGTCCGGACGGATGCCCGAAGTCACCCAAGTCGACTGCGACCTGACTGCCGATCTCCATCGGCCCGCCGAGGGCAGAATCCTTCGGCTTCAACTTCACGGACACCTTGTGGACAGCGTTCTGCGCGACCCCCACCTGGGCGTCGCCGGAGACCACCCAGGCCTTGAACCCCGCCTTGGCCGTCGCGTCGCGTCGCAGCTCGACCGAGAAATCCAGCGTGATCTCGTCGACCTCGAACCTGATGCGCTGACCGTCCGCAGCGTCCGCGGCGGCCATCAACTGGTCCCTCAGACCTTGTACGGCCTCGGTGAGTTCCACGTTCTCCAACGGATCGCGCACGTCTCCGACTCCCCCCGTTCGGCCCGCCGTCAACCGCTACTCCTATCACATCGCTTCTGGCACGGACGGGCGATCCGGACAACGCCGCCGAACGCACCGGAGCCCGGTGGGGGCGCGTCGAGCATCACCGACGCGCCCATGACCCGGCCCACCGCACAGCTACCGGCGCCAGCTCAGCGCTCGTGGCCCTGCGGCTTCAGTGGCGTCAGCGGCCCCTCCGGGGCGGGCAGGCGGGCGCGGGCGTAGCCATGGACCGCGCCGAAGCGGGTGCCTGACTGCCAGTCGGCGCGGATCTGGGCGATTCGCTCGTTGGTGCGGCCGATGAAGTTCCACCACGCGGCGATCTGATGATCGTGGCTCTGGTTCTGGGGTTGCGATGGCGCACCTGTGGCCGGTGTGGTCGGTGTGGCCGGGTGGGGTGATCGGTCCGGCGGCCCCTGAGGGCCAGGCCCTTGCGGGCTATATGGCACTCGGCTTTGGATTTGGGCCGCCGGCTCGCCTTGAAGTGAGCCCTGCTCGCATTTGTGGCTCGTGTTGTTTAAAGGGATTCATCCATGACGGGCCGTCGCGACCCGCCGCCCGGATTCCGCTGGGGCGTGTCCACCGCCGCCTACCAGATCGAGGGCGGGATGGACGAGGATAGCCGCGGCCGGTTGGTGTGGGACACCTTCTGCGACCGGGCCGGCGCAGTCGACACCGGCCGGGTGGCGTGCGACCCCTATCGCCGGTGGCCCGAGGACGTGAGGTTGATGCGCGGCCTGGGGCTCGACGGGTAACGGTTCTCGATCGCCTGGTCGCGCGTGCAGCCGGCCGGCCGGGGCGAGGTCAGCGGTGCCGGGCTCGACTTCTACGAGCGGCTGATGGACGGGCTGTTGGAGGCCGGCATCGCTCCGCTGCCCGCGCTCTACCACTGGGACCTGCCGCAGGCGCGACCGCCTGTCTTCGCCCTGGTCGTGCACTGGTTCACGCGTTTCCCGCCGCCCTGCAGCCAGCCGTTCAACTTTGGCGGCGGTGATCCTGTACGCCTGGGCTGCCACCATCAGAGGACGTCCCTGACGGCGAGCCGCGAGGAGCCACCGATGGTCAGGCCACTGCTGAAGCGCAGGCCGGCAGGCACGGCGACCACGATCTTCGCCGAGTCTTCGACCAATGGCTGCCCCGGCACGAGGTCGGGCCGTACCAGCTTGTTGCGGGCCGCTGACCTGGCAGACCACCGCCACGGACAGAATGACAGGGTGTCCGACGGGCCGAGGGCTACCACCAACGCTTCGGCCTCGTCCATGTCGACTTCGCGACGCAGGCGCGCACCCCTCGCGCCTCCTACGCCTGGTACCACGCCCTGATCGCCGTCCACCGGGCGAAGTCCGCTGCGCGGTAGCGGGGCCGGGTCCGATGGGCTGCGTTCCGGGGCGTTCGTGCTGCGGTGGCTGCGCTGCCGCCGGCGGCCCACGTCACGGTCGACGCGCCATCCGCTCCCCGCCTTCCCGCAATTCGACCGAATGCCGTCCTTGAGGGGGCGGCGGAAGGTGTGGGCCGATCGAGCGCTCCGCCCGCCGACCCTCCAGTTCCCTCGTGTCGGGCCTCGGCGGGTCAGCGGCGGGCGTCTCACCAGGCCGTGCCGTCACGTCGACACCGCGTAGAGGGTCGATCCGGCTGAGTTGTTGCCGCTGAGGAGGTGCACCCGTCCGTCGGCCACCGTCGGCGCAGAGCGTGACGTGCCGGTGAGCCCGGTCGTCCACTGCTGTCCGCCATGGGCGGCGTCCACCGCGTGCAGGGTGGTGTCGGTGTTGTCCGTTCCGCTGGAGAAGTACACGGTCGTGCCGACCTTGGTCAAGGACGGCTGGATGTCGTGGGGTGTCTGGACTCGCCACAGCCGTTCGCGGGACTCGACGTCCAGGGCGACCACGACGCTGCCGAAGCCGCTGGGGTTGTAAGTGGAGAGATACAGGACCCCGTCGGCGACGGCTATCGACCGGCTCTGGTTGGAGTCGTTGTCGAGACCCACCTTCCGCTGGGGCCGGCCGGTCGAAGAATCCACGAAGTAGAGGCCGTCCGAGCAGAAGGTGTGGATGCCGCCGGGGGAAGCCACCAACGGTGTGCGCGCATTGCCGGTTGCGAACTTCCAGCGCTGCTTGCCCGACTTCGCGTCGACCGCGTAGAGGGTGCCGAGTTCACTGCGAACGATCACCGTGCCGTCGTGGACCAACGGAGCGGCGCCCACGGAACCGTCGAGTGGGAACTGCCAGACCTTATCGCCCGACTGTGCGTCAAGTGCAAACAGCAGTGGCGGGTTCGGGTCGGTGCTCGTGCTGCTGGCGCTGGCCGCGAAGACCTGTCCGTCGGCGACGGCGGGTCGGGCCATCGACGCCCGGTCCAGGGCGTGCCGCCACCGCCGCTCGCCGGTGGCGGCGTCCACCGCGTGGACAGCCCCGCCCGGGGCACCCTCGTCAGTGCTGACGAACACCGTCGTGTCAGCCACGGTCGGCGGCGAGAGGTACCTTCCGACGGAAGGTGCTGTCCACAGTCGACGGCCGGTGACGGCGTCCACGGCGTACACTATTCCACCCTCGCCCTGGCTGACCTCAGTGCCGGTCCCGTACACGGTGCCGGCATCAACGGTCGGCGTCGACGATCCCGAGAGGGAGAGGGCAACACTCCACAGTGGCCGGCCGGAATGCCCGGAGGACCCCGGAGCGGCCGCCGGATGCGTGAGCCGCCAGCCGACGTAGCTGCCTCCTGCCGCGATCCCGGCGCCTCCGAGTCCCAGCAGCAGCCGGCGGCGGGGCACCCCGGCCGCCCCCGACACGGGCTCGTTCCGGTAGCCGGGGCCGGCCGGGGCTCCAGGGAGCAGCGGACCGACCGGCGGCCCGAATGTCCTGGCCGGGGGGTGTCCGCCGCCGATCGGGAGGTGCGGGACCGGTGGCGGGGCCGACGGCGGCTGCACGACCGTGTGCTCCCGCACGAGGTCGGCGACCGGACCGGGAATCCACCCGGACCCGGTCGCCACCACGGTCGCGGCGGGCGCGCCGGCCCCGGAGAACTCCGCCAACAGCGCGGCCACCGTCGGCCGCCGACCGGGCTCCTTGGCCAGGCACCGCACGACCACGGCCCGCAGCCGCGGGGGGAGTCCTCGGAGATCGGGTTCCTCGTACACGACGCGGAAGCTCAGGGCGTGGGCCGATCCGGTTCCGAAAGGACCTGTCCCGGTGGCTGCGAAGGCCAGCACCGCTCCCAGCGAGAACACGTCGCAGGCCGGGGTGAGCTGCCCGCCGGTCAACTGCTCCGGGGACATGAACCCGGGCGTCCCGACCACCGTGCCGGTCCGGGTCAGCGCGCTGGCCCCGCTCGCTGCCGAAATCCCGAAATCGATCACCCGGGGGCCGTCCGGGGCGAGCAGCACGTTCGACGGCTTCAGGTCCCGGTGGACCACGCTGGCGCCGTGGATCGCTTCCAGCGCTTCGGCCAGGGCGGCGCCCAGGGCCAGCACCGGACCCTCGGGCCACGGACCGAGCCGCGCCACCGCGGCACCGAGGTCCACTCCGGGCACGTACGCCGTGGCCAACCAGGCGGGCCGTCCCTCCGGATCGGCATCGACGACCCCGGCGGTGAAGACACCGTTCACGCGACGGGCGGCAGCCACCTCGCGGGCGAAGCGGCGCCGGAACTCGCGGTCCTCCGCCAGTTCCGGGCGCACCACCTTCAACGCCACCAGTCGTCCCCCGGGCGTTCGTCCCAGGTAGACCTGACCCATCCCGCCGGCACCCAGCCGCGCTACGATCCGGTACCGACCCACCCACTCGGGGTCCCCGGTCTCCAACGCCTCGAACGTGCTCATCCCCGTCACCTCTTCGGCATCCCCGCCCACGGTTGCGCACCATACTCAGCACATCCTTCCCGAAGCCCGGCCCGGGTGGGCGGCTTCTCCGGAAGCGGAAGCGGAAGCGGAAGGCGGCACGGCCTCGGCCGCCGGACCCTGGTTGCTGCCTTCGCCCGTCCGACGCCTCGGCGGTCCACCACGGCCGGACGGCGGAAATTCCGTGGGAGGAACCGGCCGCACCGTCCAGAATGGCCGCACGTCCTACGAAGCCGATCAGTTGCTCACCGACCTCGACCCGCTTTCCCACCCGCAGCGCCAGCGCCATGTCGCCCGCAGGGCCCGGGAAGTCGCCGTCGACGGCGAACTGGCGGCGTTGCTGGCCGGCCTGGAGCGATCCGGTGTGTACGGTCGTCGGCTGGCCGCGCTCGCCGCGTCGGCCGGCCGCGCCACCGGCTACCTCGCCGAGCGGCTGACCGACCCCGATCCGGTGGTCCGCGGCCACGCGCTGCGCGCCGCTCATTCCCAGGGCATTCCGGACGAGGCGATCGAGGCGGCCTTCACCGGCGCCTCCTGCGTGCTTCGCCGGGAGCTCGCCAGGGCCGTCCGGCGCGGCCGTCGGTACGGGCTGGCGGAGCGGCTGGTGGTTCGCCTGCGTGCCGAGTGGGGCGACACCGAGGCCGCCCGGCTGCTCTCCGCCGGCAGCCCCGGGTTCGTCGCCCGGATCCTGCCCGAGCTCGCGCACGCCGTGCCGCTCGCTCCCCTCGCCGCCCGCTTCCCGGACCAGGTGTTGGACCATCTGGAGCGGGTCCTCACCGAGCACCCCGAGGCGCTGCGGCTCGGGCAGCGGCACGCCTTCGCCGACGCCCTCGGCGCCGCTGCGCCGGCCCGCCCCGGGCGGGTCCTCGACCTGCTGGAACGGCTTGGCCCCCACCTCCCGCTGCGGCACGATCACCTGCCGCCGCTGGCCGCCACGGACGCCGAGCGCACCGTCCGGCTCCTCGCCGACCCGCGACGCGGCACGGTCGGCCCGTACACCACGCCGCCCTCGACCGGCACGCTCCGCCGGCTGGTGCACGCCGACCCGCCCTCGCTCCCCGCGCTGGGCCGCCGCTGGCTCGCCGCGCCCCGCTGCTTCGCCGCCCTGCTGCGAGCCCTCCCGCCGGGCCGGCGTGACGCGTTCCTCGACCTCGTCCACGTCGGAGCCCTCCCGAAGGAGGGTGAACTCTCCCTCCTGTTCCCGCTGTTCCCGCACGCCCGGCGCCATGCCGAGGCGCGGCGGCTGGTCGCCGCGCACCGCGCGCAGGGCCACCCCTGGGCGAGGATCGCCCCCGCCCTGGCGTTCCTGCCGACGGAGGAAGCCCAACCACAGCTGCGGGCCGCGCTCAGACGCCCCGACGCCGACGATCGGGCCGCCGCCTGGACAGCCCTGTTCGCCAACGCGGCTGCCTCCGCCGACCGCGCCGCCGTCCTGGACGCGCACGGCCTGTTGCCGCGGCTGCGCAACGAGCAGGACCCGGTGCGCCGCGCGGCGCTGACCGCGCTCGCCCAGGTGCCCGCCCGGCTGGTGACCCGCGAGGCGGTAGCCGTTCTCGACGCCGTCGTGGACGACGTGGTCGACGCCCGTGACTGCTCGTACGGCACCCGCGCCGCCCTGCAACTGCTGGTCACCGAGGTCCTGCGCGAGCACGCCGTAGCCGACGGAACGGAGCTGGTCGCCTGGGCACTGCGGAGCCTGCGGCGGATCGCCGGGCAGACCGGCACGGTGGAGCTCGGCCGGCTGGAGCACCGGCTGCGGCGGGGCCAGGAGCACGACGTGTTCGCGACCCTGCGGCCGTGGCTGGACGCGATGGCCGACACCGCGGACTACTGGCTGCTGTTCTCCCTGGCCCGCTCCCTCGGCCGACGCGCCCGCGGCGTCCCGGAGCTGCAGGAACTCCTCCTGCACGCCCTCCAGTTCGGGTCGGACAGCGCATTCGGGACCGCCGCCGCCCTGTGGTTGGACGATCCGCGCACCAGGGGAGC
The DNA here is from genome assembly GCF_001279805.1 of Streptomyces sp. XY431. Classification (NCBI taxonomy): domain Bacteria; kingdom Bacillati; phylum Actinomycetota; class Actinomycetes; order Kitasatosporales; family Streptomycetaceae; genus Streptomyces; species Streptomyces sp. XY431. The sequence goes on along the minus strand of NZ_LGDO01000402.1, from coordinate 37,877 downwards.
CCGGGTCGCCGAGATCCTGGAACTCGAGCCCTCCGCCGCCGTCCTGGCTCCGGTGCGCGCCGTCCTGGCCGAACAGCGCACCGACCTGCTCGACCCGCTGCTTGCCCCCACCCCGCCGTACGGGCGGTTCCTCAAGCGGCCGCACCGTGCGACCCTGCTGGAGACCCGGTCGGCGAGCCGCTGGACGCCGCGCCAGTGGCAGGCGGCCGCCCCCCTCGCCGCCGCGGCGGCGAACGACGCCACCCTGCCGCTGTACAGGCGCGCCGAGGCCGTCCATGTCGCCGCCGGTATCCCGGAGTACGGTGAGGTGGTTCTCCGCGCCCAACTGGACTCCTCCGAGGTGGTGCTCGTCGAGGCGGCGCTCGCAGCCCTGGCCTGGACGGACCGTCCGGCCGACGCGCTGGGTGACCTGCTGGCCCATGCGGGCGGGGACCGTGCCCGGGTCGCCGTCTACGCGGCCACCCGGGCCGCCCGCTTCGCCGCGCCGGGCGAGCTCGCCGAGCGGCTCGGCGACCTGTTCTCCGGGACCAGGGACAGCAAGGTCACCAGCCGCAAGGAAGCCGTGCGGCTCGCCGCGGAGCACCTGCCGACCCGGGCCGCCGCCGACGTGCTGGTCGCCGTGTACCGCGTCGAGGGCCAGCACCGCGATGTGCGGTCGGCCGCGGTCGCCTTCGCGACCGGTCTGCTGGACGCCGAACCCGTCTGGGAACTGCTCACCGAGGCCGCCGGGCCGGCCGAGGCATCGGTGCGCCGCGCCGTACTCCGGGGCGTCCCGGGCCGCCTCCCCGAGACCCACCGGGCCCGCTACGCCCGCCTGGTGGCCTCCGTCGCCGCCGCGCCGGATCCGGAAGTCGCCTCGCCCGCCATCGCCGCACTGTCGTGGTGGGCCGTGTGGGCCCCGGAAACCGCGGACGTGGCCCGACGAGCCGCCACCGATCCGGCGAACCGCGGCGCCTGGCGGGAGGCGGCGGGGACCGTCCGCGCGCTCGCCGCCTCCGGACTGCCGCACCCCCTCGGCGGCGCGGCCCCCGGAAGCCTGCTGCACGCCACTGTCACCGAACTCGCTGCCGCCGCGCGGACGGAAGCCGCCGAGGTCGGGGAGGACCGGGACCTGCCCGCCCGCCGGAGGTTGGCCCACCTCGCCGACCTGCCCGCGGACGACGACCACCGGCCGCTGCTCGCCGGCATCGCCGACCTGCTCGCCGCCGAACCCGACCTGGCGGGCATCAGGGCGGCCGCGCTGCGCGGGCTGGTCGATCCCGCAGCCGGTCCGCAGGCGCTGGCGACCGCGCTGGGCGCGCTCGCCGACGGGCATCAGGGCCGCCCGGCAGCGGCCGCGCTCACCGTGCTGGCACTGTCGCGCGAGCACGCCTCGGGACCGCTTCCGCCGCCCGGGACACTTGATGCGCTGGCGCGGACCGCCCGCCGGGACGGTGACACGGGCGCGGCCGCGGGACTGTTCGCCACAGCGCTGACGGAGGTGTTCGGGGGCCGCCTCGGCTGGCCCGGGGAATGGCAGGTCCTTCTGCACGAGCTGCGCCGCCACCCGTCGGCGGACGTCCGCGAGCGCGCCCACGCGGTCGTCACGCACCCGGAGTGACGACGGCCGGCTCCGGTGGCACACGAGGCCGGGCCGTCCCGCCGCTTCGCCGCCCGGGTTTCCGCTCGGGCGGCCCGCGTCCGCCAGAGCCCGGCAGCGGTGTTGGTGCCGGTCGGCGTCGCCGGTGGCGGGCAATCGTGATTCGTAGCAGCAGTCATTCGGGACCAGCCAGGGACCACCTGTTGCTCGTTCCCGTCGTCGGACAGGCCATCGGAGAACGAACAATGCGGGTTGTCTACTGTCTGGCGTGCAGTCATAGCCAGAGCCTGACAATTGGGGCAAGGGGTCAGTTCCATCGCGCAGGCGGGCGGCGGAGCCTCTGCTTCACATTCATGCCGGGGACACTGCAGGGCGCGGGTTGCGCGGCTGCAGTGGGAGGGCAGAGGGTCGCGACTGCAATGACAGCCTGTCCGGCGGGCCGAGGTGTGAGCGTCGCGGCGACGGCCGTCGGCTTCGGCCGGGTCATTGATGGAGCGAGCTTTCCATAGCGCAGGTGATCCCGTGGGAGGTGATCGTACGTGGACCACGCGGTGCCTTACCGATCGTCGTCTGGCTCCGGCATGCGGCGGGCGACGATCTCGGAGGCCTTCGCGCGAAGGTCGTTCCTCAATGCTCTGTCCCGGGCCAGTTCGGTGAGGAGGGCAAGACCGCTCTCGCGGTGGCCCTCGACCGCCGAGAGGATCTCGGCCGCCTCGATCCGAATACCTGCGCTCGTTCCGGTCAGGGTGGCGCAGCGGGCGAAGTCGGTGAGTGCAGCAACGGCCTTGCTCCGGTATTCCGCGATGTCTGCCAGCACACTGACAGCCATCAGCTGCATGTCCGCTTCGCGGGTGTTTGGGGAGGCTGAACGTGTTCGGTCATCGGTGTCGTTGAGGGCCTCGTTCGTGTCGCTGCCGAAGCCTTTCCTGGCGAAGTGCAGCAGCAGCTCCGCTCCGGTTGTCCGGTAGGCGTCCAGCCCGGCCAGTGCCTCGGCAGCCTGGACACGAGTGAATCCGTTGATGGACGTGTCACGAGCGAACTTGCCCAACAGCCGGGCGCCGTGGTCCCGATGCCGTCCAAGGCGGCTGAGGAAGGTCGCCGCTTCAACAGCAGGCTGCCCATGGGCCGCAGGGTGTTCCGCGAACATTCGGAGCAAGACCGCAGCCTCCTCCTGGTGTCCGTCCAGCACGGAAAGCGATCCGGCCGCGCGGACCTGACGCGGAGCTCCGATCGTGCTGTCCTTCGCAAGCCGGAGGAGGAGCGCGGCTCCCTCGTCCTGGTAGTCGTCCATCGCCGTGAGCGACTCAGCAGCCCGCGTGCGACTCCCGGCAACGAGTTCCGTGTCGAGGGCGATGCGGTGAAGTTCCCGGGCAGCGGTATCGCTGTGGCAGCGTACGGACCGGAGATAGCGGAACGCGGCGATCCGGGGAAGATCGTTCGGGCCCCTCTCTGTCGCCAGCTGCCCGAGAAGGGCAACGCCATGCTTGTGGTATCCGTCCGCTTCGGTGAGGAGGAAAGCCGCCCAGGCCCGGTCGATGCCATCGAGGCTCTCGTCCTGGGCAAGGCGTAGGAGGAGATGACAGGCCTCGGTGAACTGCCCGGGAAGGGTGGCCAGCGCCCTGGCGGCCCGTATCCTTTCGGGTCCGTCCACCGTACCGCTCCGAGCCAGGTGCGCCAGCCCACGTGCGGTGCTCGCATGCGGCAGCACCGTACGTAGCAGCGCCTGTTCGATCAGGAAGTGAGCGAGCTCCCCCACGTTCCCCCACTCGATGGCCCGCTCGACGGCGGCCTTGATCCCCTGGACCGCCGCCTCGGCGTACACATCCTGCCCGGTCAGTAGTTCGTCGACGAGGAAGCCCAGGTACGACGGCTCGGCGACCCGCGCGTCCGGCAGTATGTCGTTCCCGAACAGCTCCACGAGCAGAGCAGCGCGTGCCGCGTCGTCGCGTGCGGCGTGTCGCGCGGCACAGTGCTCCAACACGGTCTGGTGCAGGAAGTGGAAGTCCCCGCCCCGCTGCACCAGCATGCCCGTCGGCCGCAGTAGATCGCCGAGGAATGCGTGCCAGTGTTCCCGGGCGATGCCGCGCGGGCGGGCAAGGTCGGAACGGTTGGTGAGAAGCTCGATGGCAGGTGTGGGGTTGCCGGTGATGCGCTCGTACGCGAGCGCGTTGACAAGGGCGGGCAGGGTGTCGCGGACGTGCTCGGCGAGTGCCTCGGCGGCCCGGATGTCGGGCGGGTTCTGGTAGCGGGCGGCGAGGTTTCGAACTGCCTCCGCGTGGGTGCGGGCGATCCGCTTGTGGGTGTTCTGGTAGTAGAGCATTTCGACGAAGGAGCGGTATACCTCGGACCGCCCGGTGGGCAGTTGGCGGTCCGGCGCGGCTTGATGGAGACGGCAGAGCATTGCGGCCATCAGCGGTGTCCGAGCGAGGGTGCCGAGTCCGGACTCCCACAAGGCGGAGATGAATGCTTCGATGTTGCGCTCAGAATTGTCCGTTCCGCGGAACCAGCGTCTCGCGTACAGCGCGACGTCGGCTGCCTCGAACTGCTGGAGTTCGAGGCACGGGACCCCGCTCCCCAGCATGTCCAGGTCGGAGTTGGGCAGTGGCCTCGTCGCCACGACGAATCTCCATGGTGCGGTTGCCGAACGGGTCGCTGTGGCGATCAGATTGAGCACCCGGCCCCGCGCCCAGCTGTTGGCGACCTCGTCCAGCCCGTCGACGAGGACGAGCCACCGGCCGCCGGGCAGCGGAGGCAGACGGAACAGTTCCGCAGCGGGCCGGTCGAGTAGGGCGTAAGGTGCGAGATCGTCAGCGACGGCGTCGGCGATGGCCTGAGGAAGCACCGCCGTGCCGGTGAGCGCGGCGGCGTTGACCAGAACCGGGACGGTTTCCGCTCCGGCCTCCCCCCTCAGGAGGTGGGCTGCGGCTTCGATGAGGTGGTGGCGCAGCAGAGTCGACTTTCCGCCGCCCGGTCCGCCCAGAAGGACGCAGATGCTGCTGTCTGCGTCGAAGACCACCTCGGCGGGCGCGGCCTGAGCAGCCTCAGTATCACCGCTCGCGCCACGCACCTGCTGACGGACATACAGCTCGCTGACGGGCGGCACATCGAGCAACTCATCGTGATAGGGCACCCTGGCAGCCGCATCGCACACGGCGGTCAGGTAGTCCCGTATTTGCGCAGGGAATTCGGACTTGGCGGCGGCCGGAAGGGCCGCTGCCCTGGCGGCGCGCCACACCTGAGCCCAGACCGCCCGCTCCGCGAGGAGATGTTCCTTCAGCCGGCCGTCCGGCGCCTTGGCATTCCACGCGAGCAGGACTGAGACCACGTCCCACAGATCGACGAACTCGTTTGCCGGGCGCCCCTTGGTGAACCACTCCGAGACGGTCGAGGTGGACAGCGGGGCTCTGCCCGACCTTCGGCGGTTTGCCTCCTCGATGGCCGTCTTGCGTGACCTGCCCGGGGCTCGCACCGCTTCCTCCAGCGTGCGCAACCGGTTCTGCAGTGCCACACGTTCAGCTGTTGTCCGTTCCGCTCGACCTCTCTCCACGGGCCGAACCTATCCGATCGCATCCGACGGATCCGATCGGACGCACACCCGAATCCCGGTTGCCCGGTTTGCTGACCTCGCGGAACGCTGCCGAAGCGGCTGACAGGCACCCACCGGCTCCGACCAGTCCGATATCCGTACCGCCGATCCTGGCTACCCGGCTGACATGGAGTCCGCAAGTTCGTCCGAGGAAGGGAGTCATCCAGAATGAACCCGCTCACCCTGGCGGCTGCGACGCCCGTCGCCTGCCTGCTGATTGCCGCTGTGGCTACTGTCGTGCTCACGGTCGTTGCCCTGCGCGGCACCCCCGCCCGTGAGCGCGCCCTGATCATCAAGGCGCTGGCCGACCTGGTTCGCGCACTCCGAGGCGGCCGCCGCCCGAGGTGACGCGGCGCATGACCGCCCGATGCGGGCGCTTACCAATGTGTAATCGGTCAGGACGCTGAGGCCCGTTGTGCAGGGCCGAACCTCGTCGGGCGAATACAGAGACAGGCTGTTCGACGAGCCGAGGGCTACCACCAGCGCTTCGGCCTCGTCCACGTCGGCTTCGCGACGCAGCGGCGCACCCCGAGGGCCTCGTACGCCTGGTACCGCGACCTGATCGCGGCCCACCGGGCCCGGCACACCGGACAGTTGGCCCTCGCGGTGGGGGCGGAACAGCTCGGACCCGATGCCGGGCGGTGGGCCTTGTGGAACGGAGCCGCTCGCGGCCGCGCATCGCAGCCGCACCCGCCGTACCCGCGCCCTGCCCGGTGCGAGTCGCGAGCCCGAGGCCTGCCGCTCGCACCGGGCGGCTGCGGTCACTCCCCGTCGGCCTCGGCTCCGCGGGCGGATTCTTCGGGAGACCAGCGGAGCGTCACCTCGAAGTGGACGCCGGCGGAGCCGCCCGCCAGGATCACACCGACGCTGCCGTCCAGTTTGACGCCGAACTTGACCTCGATCTCGTCAGGTCGGCGTGGCAGGGCACGGAACGCCTCGATCACGTCGGACGCCGTGTTGACCGCGGTGTGCAGGGAGTCCCGCACCGTGGCGCCCGCTCGCTCCAGACTTCCCCGGCCGGCAGGCGCGACGCCTGTGCCGGCGCTCTCGCTCTCGACCACCAGCGTCCCGCCGGACGCGAGGGTGTATTCGGTACGTGTTGTCACTTGGCCTCCTGGCCTGGGGATCAGAATCCGCAGACGGAGCTCTGCGTCGGCTGCGGATAGGCGTCGGCCCGGACCTTGTCCAGCTCGGCGAGGATCGTCGGCAATCGGGTCGGGTCGTTCAGGTAGTCGACCACCGCGTGGTTGAAGGCGGCCGCCATGGTGCTGGGCATGCTGTCCGAGGCGTCGAAGCAGAGGGTGGCGGACGAGGTCAGCAACTCGCCGATCCGACGGGCGACGCTGCCGGTCGCGTAGCCGGACGCCAACCGCGTGGTGACGGCGCGGTTGGCGGAGAAGGCCGAGGCCGGCTGCCGGCTCGGCCAGATCTCCTGGGCCTCCGGGCTCGCGAGGAAGGCCATGAACTTCTCCGCCTCGGGCGAGTCGCGGAACATCGCGACGAGATCTCCCGACACCTCGTACGCCGGTGCCGGCGTCGGCGTCGGCTGGAACTCGGGGAACGGGACGAAGTCGTAGTCCCTTCCCAGGACGGGTTCGGTCGGTGCCGCGGGGTCCGGGGCGACCGGGGCGCCGTGGGTGAGGGAGCAGCCGGGCGGTGCGGTGAAGAGCGGACGGGCCCCCTCGCCGTAGCCGGTCAGGAGCGCGGTCAGCGGGCCGCCGTGGATCGCGCCCGGTGCGGCGACGATCCGGCCCCATGCCTGCCAGGCCTCTGCGACCTCCGACGAGCTCCACCCGAGCTTGCCGTCGACCCAGTCCGTGTAGGTGTCGGCACCCGACCGGTGCAGCAGGATGTCCTCGATCCAGTCGGTGCCCGGCCATCCCGAGTTGGGCGGGTCGGCCAGGGCCAGGCACCAGGGCGTCCCGCCCCGTTGGACCATCGACTCGCCGACGCCCACCAGGCCGGCCCAGCTGTCGGGCGGCCGGGCGGCGAGCTGCTGGGGGGCGTACCAGATGAGGCTCTTGACGGAGGCTTTGACCATGACGGCGTACGGAGCGCCGTTCACGGCCTCCCCGGCGCGGGACCACGGGGGGCCGTAGTCGGACTTGAGCAGATCGACGAGTCCGCTGCCGAGCTCCTTGTCCTGGAAGCGGTCCAGCCGGACCAGGTAGCCCTGCTGCGCGTAGGAGCGCAGCGCCCCGGGGTTGGCCATGACGGCCAGGTCCGGTTCCTCGCGCTTCTGTACGGCGGTCCGCAGCACCTGGTCGAGCGCCCGGGTGGGGGCGGCGCGGACGGTGATGCCGGTCCTGGCCTCGAAAGCCGTGAGCACTGCCTGGAAGGCGTTCTTCTCGGCCTCGGCGGTCCAGGGCGTCATGACGACCAGGACGCGCCGGCCGGACGAGCCGCCGAGGCAGGAGGCGGACGCCGCCAGCAGGGCGAGGACCAGAAGGAGCCGGAGAGCCGCCTGGCGCTTCTGCCGCATCACTGGCCTCCGAACCGGTACTCGTCGATGCGCGGGTTCAGCGCGAGAGCGGCCGCCGTGGCTGCGGCCGAGGTCAGCAGCACGAGAAGGGCCGGGAGGACGGCGGAGTAGGCGTCCGCCTCGGAGGCACCGCTCGTGAACGCGTTCTCCGCCTCGGCCTGTTGGTGACCTGTCTGCCCCGTCCCGACGGTCGCGGGTCCGGACGTCGGCGGTGCCAGGTGGGTTCCGCAGGAGCCGGCGGCCGGGCATTCCTGCGCGAGGACGGCGTACAGGTCCGCGTCGGCCCGGGCGGCGGACCGGCTCGCCTGCTGCTGTGCCAGGGTGACGGCTTCGGCGAACGGACCGTCCAGGGCCGAGCCCAGGCGTCCGTCCGAGACGCGGAGCGACAGACCGCACAACAGGGCCGTCGCGGCGAGGGCGAGCAGGGCAGCCGTCAACAGGATGTTCGACCGACGCCGGAACCGGCGGCGCAGCACCACCTGTGTCCGCGCGAACAGCACCAGCACCAGCGTGAACGGCACCAGGAACAGCAGGTCCGCGGCGCCCGCCAGCCACCTCGAGTCGCGCCGGGCGGTCAGCGCCGCGTTCTCCTCCTTCCGCAGCCGGTCCAGCGTGGCCGAGACCTCCCGGTACTGCAGGGTCGCGTACCACAGGGCCGGCAGGGCGCGGGTGAGGTCACCGGTCTGCTGGTAGTCGGCGGCGGCCTGTTCGAGCTCGGCGTTGTAGTTGACGACGAGCCCAGCGACGAGTTGCAGGTCACTGGCGCTCGCCGGGCCCGCCACGTTGTCCCCGGCCAGTTCCGCCAGGTTCTGGTTGATCGCGGCGATGTCGTTCCGGTAGTCGTCGCCGAGTCCGCCGAGGACCACGGTGCCCTGCTGGAAGCCGTGCACCGCCACGCGTTGGGCGTCCGCGAGCGCGCCGTACGCGGCTTCGGCCCGGAGTACCGCAGGGGCGGCCCGCTCGCCGATCGCGTCGGTTCCGGTGTGTGCCTGGCTGGACGCCACCAGGCACAGCGCCCCGGTCAGCAGGCTGCCCGCCACCAGCGCCCCGCGGAGCCGGCGCAGGGTGCGCGCGGTCGTGGAGGGCGTCGCCGGTTCGTCCGCCAGCGGGCCGTCCGCCGGCGGTCCGTCCGCCCCCGGTCCGTCCGGCGCCGCTCCGTCCGCCCCCGGTTCGGGCGCCACCGTGCCGGGGGCCGTCATCCGCCCGTCACCGCCGAGCTGTCGGTGAACTCGTGGTCGCAGTCGAGGTTCTCGCAGTACCGCGCGCCGGCCACCGCGACCCGGCCGCACCGCGGACAGTCGGGCCGCGGCGCCGACGGGTGCCCGGGCGCCGAACCGGCCCGCGCCGTCGGGTGGCGCGAGAGGCCGTACGAGGTGCTGGTGGCCGTGCCCATCATGGCCTGCAGGACATAGTCCGGATCGAGCTCCGGCAGCAGGCCGACCACGCCGCGTACGGCATCCTCGATCCGGACGACCTTGCCCAGCCGCCGGAGCGCGTCCTCGTTGCGCAGCTCGGTCGCCAGCGCCACGGCCCGGCCCCACGCCTCGCACGCCCCTTGGCGGTCCCCCTGGCGGAACAGCGCCCCGCCCCGCCATCTGAGGTCGTACAGCTCCTTCTCCCGCTCGTGGCGGCGCCGATCGGCCCCGAGGACGGTCTCCGGGGCCGGCTGGTCGAGCCAGCGCACGCTGATCACCTCCACCGAGCTGACGGGTGTGGCCAGTTCGGTGCCGATCGCGCCGGTGACCACCTCGACGGAAGCCAGGGTCTCCGGGTCGGCGCCGACCGTCCGGTCGCCGGTCACGGCGAAGGTCGCGACATACCGGCGTGCCTCGCTGCTCCAGGGGCCGGTCGGGTAGTCGGCCGCCGCCGTTCCGGCGAGCGGCAGGCGGTGGCCGACCAGGTCGGCCAGCGCCGGGTGGGCCTGTTCGAGCACCGACACCGACACCCCCGGTGCGCAGCGCACCCGCACGGCCAGGTCGGACAGCGTGCGGCCCATGGCGGCGCGGATCAGCGCGCGGAAGTCGGGCGCCAGGTCGGCCAGGTCGGGCACCGCGTCCGCCGTGCCCTGGAGTTCCTCGGCGATCCGTCTCAGCTCGGCGGGGTCCCAGTCCGCGCCGATACCGCGGGCGTCGCAGGTGAAGACGGAACGGCAGTCGGCGAGCACGGTCTCCATCGACCGCGCCGACCGGTCCTGGTGCTCGTTGCGTCCATCGGTGAGCAGGAGCGCGTGGCAGATCAGATCGCGGTGCGGTGCGAGCAGTTCACGGGCCTTGTCGAGCCAGGCGCCGATGACCGTGCCCTGGGCGCCGGGGGCGATCCGGTTGACGGCCTGCTTCGCCTCGGCACGGGTAGTGGCGTTCGCCGGGGCGAGGAAGGACTCCCGGGGGTAGATCATGGTTGCCTGGTGGGTACCGGCGACCACCGCGAAGCGGGTCCCGTCGCGCAGGGTGTCGATGGCGGCGCAACTCGCCTCCTTGGCTCGTTGGAGCTTGGTGCGCGGATCGCTCATCGACCCCGATTGGTCCAGCAGGACGACCTCGGCGAACCGCGCCTCGCTCGGCGGGCCCGCCCGCCGGTCGGCTGCGGTGCTCGCTGCCACGCTGAGGTAGACGTGCACCTCGCGTTCGTCCAGGGAGCGGTACCTGTCGTAGTTGGCCTCCAGGGTGACGCGCGGTGCTTCGGTCATGTGCCGATTCCTCGTCTGCAGGGAAAGGTTGACGCTCGGTCGACAGCGCTGGTTCACCGCTTGGTGACCGGTCTCACGGCGTTGGCCAGATCGACGAGCACGGTGTGGAGGTTCCCGTCCGGTGCCCCGTGGGCGAACGCCCGGTAGTCCTTCTCCAGTCGCAACCGGAGCTCGTGCTCGGTGACTTCGCCGTCGGACGCGGGTGGGCCCGGTCGGGGGGTGCGCCGGAGGTCGAGCCTGGCCTCCAGGATCAGGGCGCCGAGCCGACGCCGCTCGGGTTCGTCCAACGGCAGTGTGGCCAGGACCTGTTCGGCCTCGGCGAGGTCCGCGCGGTCGGGCAGGCCCGCGGGGCCCGTGCCGAGCCGCCCGGTGTGGATCCGCAGCGCGGCGATCCGCGCCGCGCGGTGGTGCGGTGAGGTGTCGGGTATCTGCCTCAACGCCGAGACCGCACCGGCCCGGTCGCCGCGGCGCAGCCTCGTCCGGGCGTGGCCGAAGGCGGCGCTCTCGTGCCAGCTGTCGTTCCGCCACACCGACAGGTAGGCCGCCGCCGCGGCGTCGAGCTCCTTGTCGGTCGCCGCTCGGTACTCGGCGCACAGTGCCAGCGCGAGCCGCGGCGCGAGTTCACCCGGCAGCATCCGGTAGCAGGAGGTGAACATCTTCTCCGCGCCGCCGAACTGCTGCTCGGCCAGGGCTATCAGCCCTTCGTGCCAGTTGAGCCGCCACCCGGGCCGCAACAGGCCCCTCGCCCGGTCCAGTGCGGCGCGCGCCGCCGCGAGGTCGTCGAGCCGCAGATGGAGTCGGCAGCGCAGCAGCTCGACCTCGGGCGAGGAGGCACGGGCGGAGGCCGGGGCAGGATCGGCGTAGGAGGTGAGCTGGGAGAGGGCGACCGCCGGATCGGTGCTGACCGACGCTCTGAGGAACCCGGCGGCGGAATCGCGGGCGTCGACCAGCGGCTCGGGCAGCCCGGCCGCTGCCGTGACCGGTGCGGGCGGCGCGGTGGCGAGCGGACGGCAGCTGCCCTCGGCCGCCGCCCGCAGCGCCGCAGTGCTCGTCCACCGGCCGAGCGGCGGCACTGCCCCGAGACCGGGGTCGACCAGCGTGGTGGAGCGGGCGAAGAGCAGGGACGGCGCGGTGTACTGGATGCCGTCCCGGACGGAGACCAACTCGCGCAGCACGCCGCTCAGTTGGCCTGCCATCTCGGTTGCCGAGGCGAACCGCAGCTGCGGATCGTCATCGGTGGCGCGACTGATGAGCCGGCGCAGCGAGGTGAAGCGGGCACTGTCCGGGTCGTCGGTGTACCACCGGAACAGCGACTCCAGGGTCCTGCCCACCGTATGGAGGTCGGTGGCGACGGTGGGTCCGGTGACCATCAGCTCCGGGGCCATGTAGTCCTCCGAGTACGCCCCGCTGCCCGGTGCCCCGGCCTCGCGCACCGCGCCGAGGTCGATCAGCTTGATCCGGGAGCCGTACACCATCAGGTTGCTCGGCTTCAGGTCGCAGAACAGGTACCGGCTGTCGTGGAGGTACTGGAACGCCCGGAGCACGCGCAGGACGTAGCCGATGACCTGCTCGGTCCCCAGCCGGCCGAACAGTTCCGGGCGCTCCAGGGAGTAGCCGGGTACGTACTCCATCACGAGGTAGCCGTGGTAGCCGTGCCGGGACCCGCGCGCCGGCTCGTGTGTCACGAAGTCGTAGATGTCGACGATGTCGTCGTGTCTGAGATCGATCAGGAACCGCTTCTCCTCGGCGGCCGCCTCGACCCGCGTGGGGTCCTCCGCGTCGATCAGGCCCTTGAGCGCCACCGGACGGTTGTTCAGGCGCTCGTCGTGGGCGAGGTAGACCCAGCCGAAGCCGCCGTGCCCGATGCAGCCCTCGACCCGGTAGCGGTCCGACAGCAGGTCGCCCCGGCTGAGTCGAGGCACGAACGAGTAGGCCGTCCCGTCGTACGGGCAGCGCCCCTCCAACAGGCTCGGCTGGCCGTCGAGACCTGTGCCCACGGGGCGGCGGCAGGCGGGATCGGGGCAGAGCCTGCGCTCCTCCGGGATTCGCGGAGCGGCGCGGACCGCTCGGTCCGGCTCCGGTCCGGCGATCGTCGGCAGCGTGACGAGGCCCAGTCCCCACCAGGGGTCGTCGCCGAACGGGCGCGGCGGCTGCACGAGCTCGGCGGGGCGCGCGGACGGCACCGCGCCGCGGTTCGTGGTCACCGGCACCGACTGCCGCGGGGCCCGCTCCCCGGCCGGCGGCCGGTCGCCGCCCTGCGGCGCGGTCACCAGCGGCGGAACCAGGCAGCGCCTGCAGTAGCCGGTCGCATCGAGTTCGCCACCGCAGCCAGGACGATTGCACCGGTTCATGCCTGCCTCCTGTCGATCTCGTGCCGAACGGCCCGGTGGTACTCCTCGACCCGGAGCTCGGCGAGCGGCAGGTCGCAGCCGCTGCTGTAGAGCAGCCGCCGGGCCGCCTCGTACGACTCGCCCAGTTCCTCGATCAGGCCGCGCGCCGCGGCCTCCGAGCGGTAGGCGTCCAGCCGCCCCCGGGCCCGGTTCCGCCGGGCGAGCAGGGCCGCGCACTCGGCGTTCAACCGCCGGGCCCGCACCAGCGACCGGGCGGCTGCCTTCTCGCAGGCGTCGAGTTCCCCCAGCAGCCATCCCCGGAGAGCGGATCCGGCGGCGGCCGAGCCGGTGTCCCGCAGCACCCGCAGGCGGACCGCGAGCGCGGCCGCGCCGGCGACCTGCGGCGGCGGCGCGCCGAGGATCCGCGGCGCTACGTAGTCGCGGCACACCCGGGCGTCGCGCTCGGCCGCCTCGACCTCCTCGACCGAGCGGTCGAGCCGCCCGAGCCGGTCGTCGAACTGCCGCTCTCCGCCGTGCCGACCGCTCGGCGAGGCAGTCGCGGCGGGCTGCCCGAGGCTCGCCGCGACCGCACTGCGGACATAGCGCGGAGGGTCGCCGTGGTAGGCGAGCAGCAGGCGCACGCCGATGCTCGACGCCCGTGCGGCGATCGGCTCCAGCAGCCGGTAGTACAGTTCGGCGGGGTCGGCCGCCAGGTCGACTGCGTTCACCACGACAACGATCGGCGAGCCCAACTCCGCCAGCTGCTGGGAGAGATCATCGCTGACGCGGTCGGTCAGCAGGCTCAGACTCTCCGCGAGCTGTTGGGCGACCTGCTCCGTCGTCCGCCCGGTCGCGTCGACGGCGGCGTCCACCTCGCCCAGCTGCGGGACGGTGCCGGGCGGGGCGCCGCTGACGGTTCCGTCGGGCGCCGTCCGACGGTAGCCCGGCACCGTCAGGCCCACCAGGCGGGACGTCAGCGCGACCGCGCCGCCACCGCCGATCGCACAGACCCCGCCCGGCCCGCCGGACGCCAGCCAGCCGACCAGGTGCCGGGTCAGCGCGAGCTGCACCGGGTCGTCCAGGACCTCCGGGACCTGCAGCGACGGCCAGTCGCCCGGTAGTACCCGCGAGGGCCGGCTCGTCAGATGCCCGTCGAGCACCGCGCTCGCGTACTTGTACAGCGTCCGGACCGCGATCATCCAGCTGCTCTCGGCGAGTGGTGCCCGGACAACCGCGATCACGCCGAGGATCTCACCGCCCGCGGCGAGTGCCGCCGCACCGCTGAACCCATGGTCCACGCGCGGCTCCAGTACCGCGTCGAGCTGTACCCGCTCCCCGGTGAAGTCGTACGAGGCGATCCTCGCACTGACCAGCTGGCCGTTGTCGGTTCCAGCCGGAAAGCCGAAGATCCGCACGATCTCGTCGTGCTGCCAGGTCCGTCGGATCCTCGCGCGCGGCGCGCCCGGCACCACGGACCGCAGGGCGAGGATCGCCACATCCCCGCGCTGGTCCGGTAGCGGCGGCTGCCAGCAGCTCTCGACCACGGTCGCCGGGTAGGCGTCGTCGGGACGTCCGGCGATGCGGACCCGGACCTCGCGATCGGCTCCGCGCCCGGCGCAGATGGCCTCCTCGACCACATGCGCACATGTCAGCACGTACTCGCCGTCGAGCATCGTCCCGGCGCCGTGCACGCGCCCCTGGATGTCCTCGATGCGCGCCAGCCAAGGATCCTCCCGCCCCATGGCTAAAACGCTACGCCAGAAGCGATCTGACAGAAAGTCATGCAACACGATCGGATCAAGTTGTGAACACCGCGGTCCCGACGCCTCCTAACGGGCCGGGGCGGGCCGGCCTGCGGTGGCCAGGCGGTGGAGCAGGTCGACGGTCTCGTCCTCGTGCGAGGCGAAGGCTCCGTGGTCGCTGTGCCAGGTGATCGCACGAGTTGCGCGGGAGGCGAACCGGCGTTGCAGGTCAGGGTGCATGACGCGGTCCTCGGTGCAGACGACGTAGGTGCTGGGGCGGTGGTGCCAGGCGGCGTCGGTCGTCGGCTGGTGGCCGGGAGCCATGGTCTGGGGGACGAGCCGGGCGGTGTGGCGGGCGCGTGCCTCGGCGCCGAGTTGGGCGTGGAACAGTCGTCCCGCGGCTTCCGGGGCGATCGTGGTGGTGCCGGCGGGGTCACCGACCATGCTGGACCGCAGGTCGGTGGGCGGTGCGCCGGCGAGCAGGCCGAGGGCGGTCTCGCCGCGGTCGGGCATCATCGCGGCCAGGTACACGAGGTGGTCGATCCTGTGCGGCGGAAGGCCCGTGATGACGGCACCGCCGTAGGAGTGGCCGCACACGACGGCGGGGCCGCCCTCGGGCAGCTGGTCCAGTGCGGTCTCGGCCGCGGCGGTGTCGGCCGCCAGCGACCCGCGGTGGAGCTCGGCGACGGCCACGGCGACACCGCGGGCCCGCAGCCCGGCGGCGACGCCGTCCCAGGCATGGCCGGTGTGCCACGCGCCGTGCACCAGCAGCACTCCTCGGGACGCGAAGGAGGAAGGGGAAAGGTTCATCAGGGGCCTCTCGGCGGTCGGGCGACGGCGGGAAACAGGGGCGGCGTGCGGACGGTGTCCACAGCTGCCGGACCCGCTCATAAGAGCCACCGGCGGGGAAAAGGATTCGGCCTCCGCCGGAAATCCCTCGTCGGGGTGCGCCCGGTCCGACGACCTGATCGCCGCCCACCGGGCCCGACGGACGCGACGGTTGAGGCCCCGGCCGACCTCGGTGCCGGCACCCCGGGTGTGACATCGGCCACACCGCTCCCGTCGGGTGGTGGCCAACTGGCGCTCGAAGCGGCCGAATCCGCAGGTCACGGGCACAATCCGGAGCTCCGGACGAACCGGGGCCGGTCGAACGAAATAGCTGGCCGGGCGGGTTTGGGCCTAGCCTGCCCGCCATGTCCCAGAACACGAACACTCCCGGCTTCCCCGGGCAGCCGGCCGCTCCGGCCGGCGATTCCGCCAAGGTGCAGCGCCAGGTGCAGCAGCAGGCGGGCGTCGGACCGGTCTCCGGTGGCGGCGGCACCCTCTTCTCCGAGCCGGTCCTGGTGGTGAACCAGAAGGCCAAGCTGATCGAGCTCACCAACGAGTACGCCGTCTTCGACCAGCAGGGCGCCACGCTGGGCTCGGTGGTCCAGGTCGGTCAGGGCGCTCTGCGCAAGGCGATACGGCTGCTCACCTCCCTCGACCAGTACCTGACCCACAAGCTGGAGATCCGGGACGCGCACGGCACCCCGGTGCTGCTGCTGACCCGCCCGGCGAAGTTCATCAAGTCGCGGGTGATCGTGCAGCTCCCGAACGGTCAGGAGGTCGGCCAGATCGTTCAGCAGAACGCCATCGGGAAGATCAACTTCGCGCTGGAGGTCGGCGGGCAGAAGGTCGGCGCCGTCAAGGCCGAGAACTGGCGGGCCTGGAACTTCTCCATCGTCGACGCGACGGACACCGAGATCGCCCGGATCACCAAGACCTGGGAAGGCCTGGCGAAGACGATGTTCACCACGGCCGACAACTACGTGCTCCAGATCCACCGCCCGCTCGCCGAGCCGCTGCTCAGCCTCGTGGTGGCGACCGCGCTGACCGTGGACACCGCGCTGAAGCAGGACGCCCGCGGCCTCGGTTAGTCGCGACCGCGACCCGTGCGTTGCTGCTGCCCCGCCCCTCCGTCCAGGGGCGGGGCAGCAACAATGCACGGCACGAACAACACACGGCACGAACAACGCGCGGCACGAACAACGACGGGAATGGACTCAGCCTGGGCGGCGGCGGGTGAACTCCGCGATCTGGCCGCGCCGCAGGGCGTCGAACTTGAGGTCCTCGCGGCCGGGGTCGGGGAGGATGGCATTGGGCCAGACCAGTGCCAGTTCGTAGCCGAAGTCGGCGAGCCAGTCCAGGCGTTCGGTGAGGATGGCGTTCGGTGCCTGGGTCTTGCGGGACTGCTGGAGAACCGGCCAGAGGTTCTGGGTCCGGCGCATCGGTCCGATCTGGTCGAGGACGACCTTGTCGCCGCGGGCGGCGGCGTCCCGCTGCACGGCGTCCAGCTCCGCGCCGGTGATGCAGCCGAACTCGCCGAGGAACGGGCGCGGGCCGCTCAGACCGGAGAGCACTGGCAGGGCGTCCAGGCCCGGGACCGAGGCGTAGTAGTGGAACTGCGGGCGGGTCACCTTGACACTGCCGAAGACGTTGCTGATGTCCCGGTAGTAGCGGTGCCCGATGGTGGACGGCAGGCCGACGGCCTCCACGGCGGCGACGCAGTCCTTCATGAGTGCGACGAGCGCGTCCTGGTCGACGGTCGGGCCGAAGAGGTCGCCCGTGAGCGGACTGACGCACCAGTAGGGTTCGTTGACGACAACCACGGCGTGGACGACCTTGCGGTGCTTCGCGATCGCCGCGACCAGCGGCTTGACGGTGCCGTTGACGAACGTCGCCCGGCAGTTCGGGTCCTCGGCGACGGCCCGTCGGCCACGGCCGTAGTTGAGGTCGGTGGGGGCGGCAGGACCGGGGCCGAAGTACTTCAGTGACCAGGCCTCCGGGCCGTCGAAGAAGCCGTAGTCGAGCAGCACCGGCACGATCCGCAGACCGGCCTTCTCGACCTTCACCAGAAGTTCCTCCACGTCGTCGAGGAACTTCTGGTGCACCCGGTTCGGCGGCTCGAACCGCCAGCGGTTGCCCCCCTGGAAGGCGGAGACACAGGACACGGTGCCGTCGTAGTTGACGCCGTGCGCCATCAGCCACATCCGCACCACGGTGACGCCGAGGCCGCGCAGCGTGGCCAGGTTCCGGTCCAGGCCGGAGCCGGCCGCCTGCCACGGATGCGGCTTGCCCTTCTCGTGGATGTTGGGCCCGATGGTGATCGGGTCGTTGCGCATCCAGGGGTAGTTGACCCCGACTTCCATCGCGGCCTCCGCCGGCTCAGCTCATCTGCGGGAGGTTGGTGTTGAGCTGGATGTCGGTGCCGGAGGAGGGGGTGTACTCGTTCCACTCGGCGATCAGCTCGCCCTTCTCCCCGGGCTGGACGACGGGAACCGGCGTCACGGTGCCGTTGTGCCGGTGCAGCAGCCGGTCGAGGGTCAGCCGGCCGGGGTCGGGAACCGCCACGACCGTGCAGGTCTCCTGGAGGTCGCGGTGGCGGGTGGAGTCGATCACGACCGGTGCGCCGGGGGTGAAGCCCCGGCTGGAGGTGACCGGGATGGTCACCGGCAGTGCGGGGTTGACCGGGTTGGGTCCGATGACGGCCGAAGAAAGGCCTGCCGGGTGGGGTCGGGGTGGCGGATGTGGCGGATGAAGTCCCAGGAGTCGGGGGCGTCCCAGAAGTAGGAGTAGAGAAAGGTCACCACGTTCTCCCACTCCACGGCCTGGTTGACGAACCGGACCAGGTCCTCGTGACGCCTCAGCCTGGCCCAGGCGCCGTCCGGCGGATTGAGCGCCCCCGGTGCGAACCCGGCGCCGTGCGCGGTGTCCACGCCCGCCGCGCGGAGCGCGTCCACCGCGCCGGGGGCCATGAACTCGTACTCGGTGCCCAGGAGATGGCGGAGTACGCACTTCATGATCTCGTCGTTCTCCTCGCGCCGCAGGGTGAGGGTGTCCACCCCGGCGAGGCGGTCCTCCAGGACGGCGATCCGGTTGGCGATGTCCTGCTGCTCGGCGAGGTACCTGGTCTGCGCGGCGTCGTGCAGCATGTTCCACACCTGGGACTGCCAGCGGGAGAACAGCTCGGGCGTCCGGGCGGTGGTGACCTTCAGGCCCACCCAGGCGGGCCCGACGTCATGGAGGAAGATCAGCACGTTCTGCTCGCCGGTGCGGCCCTTGAAGGCGTTGTACGGCGGGTCGCTGAGCACCACGGCGTCGTGCAGGGGATCCCCGGAGTCCTTCTCGAAGCCGCTGCCCTCCACGCCGTAGTGCATCCGCGGGTTGCCGCTGAGCATGCCGAGGTGGAACTCGGCCGTCACGGCGGAGACGGCGTAGCCGTCCTCGATCCGGAAGCGCATCGGGTAGAAGTGCCAGCCACCGCCGGCCGGCACGGTGTCGTTGGGGAAGATCTCCTTGGTGGCCTCGGGTGGGTCCGGCACCTGCACGCCGTACAGGTCGCCGAGGTAGCGGTAGTGCTTGCGGTTCGGCGGAAATCCGGGCGCCTGGTCCGCCGGGCGGACGTCGTCGGTGATGTCGTCGTGCGGCAGGTTGAAGACGAAGGGACCGAGGGCGGCCCGCAGCGCGGCCAGCTCGACGTAGTCCTTGCGGATCGCGGCGGAAGGCTCCGGGACCACGATGTCGTAGGCCGCCCGCAGGCCGTACCGGTAGAGCCGGACCCGCCAGGTGCGCAGCAGGCTGAAGTAGTCGATCCGGACCGCCTGCGTCTGGCTCGGGTTCTTCACCGTCCGGGTGGTGGTCTCCTCGGTGCCGGTGACGGTCAGCGTGGAGATGGTGACCTTGTGCTCCTGCTTGGCCCGCGAGGACGCCTTCTGGGTCAGCCCCGAGGCGTGCTTGCGGCTCTCCGACGCGGAGGTGGAGGAGCTGTCCTGGGCGGTGAACCCGGACGAGGCCGAGCCGTTGATCACCGGAATGCCGCCGGACACGGTACCGGTGATGTTGAACTGGTTGGAGTGCTGCTGCTGGCTGGCGGTGGACTGGGAGAGCTCGGTGTTGTCGGTGACCCCCGTCTCGCTGTAACTCTCCAGCGAGTCCGTCACGATGGAGGTGAACTCCCGCGAGGTGACCGACCATTCCTTGTGGGTGACGGCCGTTTCCTCCAGCGGGGCCAGCGGGATGGTGGCGATCAGCTCACCGCGCTGGATGCCGGCCGGCGCCATCTCCAGTCGCTCCAGGTTGAGCATGCTCAGCCGGCTGGAGCGGGTGTTGAACACGAGGCTCTGGACGGCGACGAGGGCCCGGTCGGCGTGCGCATCCCCGGCCTCCCCGGCGTCCACGCCGCTCCCGGTGCGCCGCAGTTGCGCGACCGCGAGGCCGAACGCGACGAGTTCGTCGACCGGAACCCCGGCGAACGGCGCCGGCCCCGGAGTTTCCGCCGCTCCCTCCTCGTAGCCGGCGAGCAGCCGGACGAGCGGCGCCCCCCGGCCGGCTGGCCGGCGGCCCGCGCGGCGGCCTCCACCTCGCCCGGGCGCAGCGCCAGTTGATGGGCGAAGCTGTGCTTGAGCAACGCCTGGCCCCCGGACGGCAGCGTGATGTCCAGCGCCACCAGGGTGGCCTTGGGAATGTGCCGCGAGGCCGGCGCCAGCACGGGCGAAGGGTCCGCCGAAGCCGGGGGAGCAGCCGGGCTCGGGGCGCCAACTGCCCCCACCGGAACGGCTGATGGCGGGTGGCCGACGGTGTTGGCGGGCTCGGATGCGTGATCGGACATGGTCGTCCCCCCCGGACGCGTCGATCTGGCGAGCAGTCAGGAAGCAGGCATGCCAAGCCTAGGAATCCCGCCCCCACGATGGCCAGGCCCGACGTCCACTGTCACCTCATCGAGTGACACCATCACGGCCGGGCGTCATCGCTCTGCAGTTCGTCCTAACGGAGCTCAGTTCGATGCCGAGCGGCGATGGGGGCATGGAGGCGAATGTCACCCAATGTTTATCGGTCATTGCCGAGTGTTAATTCGGCCACCTTGCTGTGACCCTCCTCCAGCCCCGGCGCCCGCACCCATCCTGGAACGTTCGTCACCGACCGAGGGGAGAATGGTGAGCGTTCCACGACGCCATGCGAGTGATCCGGATGTCATCGGCCAGACCGCTGCGCTGGTCGGGTTCCTGCGCGAGGTCGTGCAGAGCAGTCATCAGCGACTCCGGGACACGCGTTCCTGGAGTCCGCTCTGGCTGGCCGACCTGCCGGCGAAGGTGCCCAGGCCGTCCGACGACGACCGACCGTTGCTGCTGCTTGACCACGTCCCGCAGGCCGCCGCACCGGAACTCCCGCCCGTGCTGGAAGGGTGGGTGGACGAGCGGTCGTGCCAGGATGCCGACGCCGAGGATCCGCCGTTGGCGGAGGAGGGGCCGTACCGGGCCTGGGTGCCTGGGGCGGGCGCCGCCGGTCGCTGGCAGGACGGCGAGGCGACCGTTGTGAGGGAGGGTGCCGAGGAGGTCCTGCGGGCCTACGGACCGTGGCTCGCGCGCTGGCGCCTGTGGGCCGAACGGGAACGGGCCGAGCGGTCGCATCGGGAGCTCTACGAGAGGATCTACCACTGGCACCAGCAGTTGGCGCAACAGGACGACCAGTACGAACTCGTCCTTGCGGTGGGCCTGTTGTCGTGGAGCGAACCCAATGGTGGCGTGATTCACCGGCACCTGCTTTCACGGCGGGTGGAGACGCAGGTGGACCGTCGGACCGCACGGATCACCGTGCGTCTCACGGGTGGCGGGGCAGTTCGTCTGGAGGACCGTGACTTTCTCGACACGGACGACGGATGGGTTCCGGAGCGCGCTGCGGCGTTCGACGAGGAGCTTTCCACGAGGCCCCTCCACCTCCTGAGTGAGGAGGCGTTGGACTGCCTCTCCCAGTGGCAGGACCTGGTGCTGCCCCGCCCGGTGGCGTTCAGCAGCAATTGGCGCCCGCCCGCCGGGCCGGAAATCGGCGCACGACTGACCTTCGCGCCGGCCCTGATGATGCGTCCGAGGGACCGAAACGCGGTTCTGGGCTTCTACGACCGTATCGCCGAGACCGTGGTGTCCGAACGGCAGGCTCCGCTCGGGCTCGCACAGTTGGTGATGTCGCTGGATGCCGAGGACCGACAGAACTGGGGCGGGAAGTCGACGCCCGCGCTGTTCGGCGACGAGCCGCTGTTCCCCGGGAAGACCAATGCCCAGCAGCGATCCGTCCTCCAGCGACTGCAGCGCGACACCGGCGTGGTGGTGCAGGGGCCGCCGGGAACGGGCAAGACGCACACCATCGCCAACCTGGTCTCCGCGCTCTTGGCGCAGGGCCAGCGTGTGCTCGTCACCAGCGCGAGGGACCAGGCATTGACGGTCCTCCGGGACAAGCTGCCCCCGGCCGTGCGGGACCTGTGCATCCTCCTGCTCAGCAGCACCAGTCAGGACGGAGCCGACGAGCTCGAACGCACCATCAACGCGTTGAGCGATCAGGTGGCGGCGGGTGACACCGATCAACTACGGGACGAGATCCGCCGCCTGACCCAACGCCGGTACGAGGTGCGCAGCCGGATCAAGCTGCTGACCGAGCAGGTGGTCGCGCTGCGGGAAGCCGAGGTCTACCAGCACCCTGAGGTCGCGCCGGGCTACTCGGGAACGCTCGCGGCGATCGTTCGGAAGGTGCAGGAGGAGGCGGTGCGGTTGAACTGGATCGGAAGGTTGCCGGACCGGGCGCCCGTCGCACCCCCACTGTCGCCCGTCCAGGCGGAGGAACTGCTCGCACTGCTGAGGGAGGGTGCCGGGAGCTGGACGGAGTCCGGGGTGTACCCGTCGGTCGAGACGCTGCCGACGCCCGGCCAGGTCGCGGCGGCCCTTGCGGCGAGCCAGCTGAGTGTCAACGGGCTCTCACCGGCAGCGGTCGAGGTACGGAACCTGCTGGCCGCGCTGGAGACCTCCAGGACCGACGAGCTGGCGGGGCTACTCGGTTCCGGTCGAAGCCGGTTGCACCGGTTGGGCGTTCCGTGGGAGGCCACGCGCTGGGGAACCGAGAATTGGGCGGCGCGTGCCCTGACGGATCGGCTCGCCCGGCACAATCCTGATCTCTGGCGACGTGTTACGGATGTCGAGGGTGTCCTGTCCGACGTCACTGATGCCCTCGAACGGGTCGGTCTGCGGACGGTCGTTCTCCCGGGTTCCCTGACACCGGATCGTGCCCAGCGTATGGCGTCCACGATTCCGGCTCTGGTGAACTACCTCTCCGGGGGCCGCCAGCTGCGTACGCGCTTCGCGTCGAGGGCTCAGCGGGAGGCCGACGAACTGCTCAGCACCTGTCGGGTGGACGGGAACGTGCCGGCCTCCGCGGACGACCTTCGCGCCGTGCTCGCGCACCTGCAGGCCCATGCGGCACTGGCGGCCGTCGCCACCCGCTGGGAGCAGGTGGGAGCGGCCCTGGCGGAGGGGCCGCTGGAAGTTCGGCTGGCCGTGCTGCGCGAGCGGTACCGGCAGCTGGCCGAGATCGACGCCTTCGGTCTGGTCCGCGAGCAGGTCGACGAGGTCCTCGTTCGTCACGGTGTCTACCTCGACCTGACCCGACCGGAGGGGTGGCAGGACTTCGCTGAGGCCGCGTCGGCCTTGGCAGGACGGCAGCGTGCCGAAGAGGCATCGACGCGGTTGGTCCGTTGGGAGGGTCTCCTGCGTGATGGGGACGACGGTTCGGCGCCGCCGACCGAGGCGATCGCCATGGCCCAGGCTCTCCGGGACCGCGACGTCGACCGGTATGCGAAGGAGCTCGAAGCCCTCGCGGCGGCGCAGCAGCGGGACCGGCGGAGGCGACGCTGTGCAGAGTTGGTCGATCATCTCCGCAGCGTGTCGCCCGGGCTCGCGGGCCGACTGGAAGCCGAGGCGGACGATCCGGCCTGGGACGAGCGGCTCGGACGGCTCCGCGAGGCCTGGGCGTGGGCGAAGGCGTGCGAGTTCATCGACGACGAACGCGCGCCGGGCCGGGAGCAGCGCCTGGACGGTGAGCTGACCGAGCACGAGGCGAAGCTGGAGGCGCTCACGGGGGACCTGGCCGCCGCGCACGGCCGACTCCACTGCCTCGTCCGGATGACCGCGGAGCAGCGCTCGGCGCTGCAGGCATACCGCACGCACATGGCCTCGTTCGGAAAGGGAAAGGGCAAGAACGCGGCCCACTTCAAAGCGGCCGCCCGCAGCGCGATGGACATCGCCCAAGGGGCGGTGCCGGCCTGGGTGATGCCCATCGCACGGGTGGCGGAGATGATCCGGCCGAGGCAGGACGCGTTCGACGTGGTGATCGTCGACGAGGCCAGTCAGGCCGGCATGGATGCGCTCTTCCTCCTCTGGCTCGCACCGCGGATCATCGTGGTCGGCGACGACAAGCAGTGCACGCCCCCGGTCACCGGATTCGGGCGCACCCAGCAGATCCAGGACCGTCTGACCGCGCACCTTCCGGAAGTTCCGGCACACCTGCGGCAGCTGTACATGCCGCACTCCAACTTGTACCAGCTGCTGTCGGCGCTCTTCCCGTCGACGATCCGCCTGCAGGAGCACTTCCGCTGCATGCCCGAGATCATCGGCTGGTCCTCCGCGACCTTCTACACACCGCCGGGCCTCATCCCGCTCAGGCAGTACGGCGGTGAGCGGCTCGACCCACTGCTGACGCACTACGTCGAAGGCGGGGTCGCCGAAGGACGCGACAGCCGGATCCGGAACCCCAAGGAAGCCGCGGCGATTGTGGACTGCCTCGCCGAGCTGACCGCAGATCCGACCTACGAGAACAAGACCATGGGAGTCATTGTGCTCCAGGGCACGTTCGGCCAGGTCAAACTGCTGGAGCAGCTGATCGAGCAGCGCCTGCCCGCCCCGGTTCGGGAACGCCACCGCATCCGGGTCGGCACACCGGCCCAGTTCCAGGGCGACGAGCGGCACGTCATCCTGTTGTCGATGGTCGTGGACCGGGTCCGGCGGATCGCAGGCGGCCTGCGCAGCGAACAGCAGGCCTACAACGTTGCGGCCAGCCGGGCCCAGGACCAGATGCGGCTCTTCTTCTCCGTGCCGCCGGACGCCCTCAAGTCCGGTGACCTACGGCTGAATCTGCTCAGCTACATGCAGAACCCGCCGGCTGCGCTCGCCGAGGCCGACGACATCGGTCCGGTGCTGCCCGACGTCCGGCGGGCACCCTTCGACTCGCTCTTCGAACAGCAGGTCTACCTGCGGTTGAAGCAGCGCGGGTACCACGTTGTGCCGCAGTACCCGGCCGGGAGCAAGCGCATCGACCTTGTGGTGGTCGGTGCCCGGGGCCGCCTCGGTGTGGAGTGCGACGGCGACCATTACCACTCGACCCTCGACCAGCTCAGGTACGACCAGCAGCGGGACCGTGAACTCCAGCGGGTCGGCTGGAGGTTCTGGCGTATCCGCGAGAGCGAGTTCAGGTTCGACCCGGACGAGGCCTTGGCGGGCCTGTGGCCGGAGCTCGACCGGCAGGGCATCCACCCGGCCGATTACTCCCGGCAGACCGTCATGTCGGAGGACACCCAGCCATGGACGGCTCTCGAACTGCCCGCCGGTGACGAGCTCCCCGATGAGGGAGCAGGGGATCACGAGCCGGAGAGAGTGCAGAGCGCCGACAGTCGCGTCGGAATGCCTGCGGGAACCACCCCTGAATCGAACGCCGAATCGACGGAAGGAACGACATGACCCAGTCCCGGACCCAGCAGCACGGTCTCGCCCTGGACGAGAACACCCTGCAGGAGCTCGCCCGTGTCGTCGCGGGTGATGACGACCTCTACTACCGCCGCGGCTTCGAGATCGCCGCCTTCCTCAAGCGGGCCGGCTGGCAGGAGGTACCCGAGTACGACGGCCAGTACCGCAGGGAGTGGGCGACCGAACTGCTGATCGGGCGGCGGGACCAGCCCGGCGAGATCGAGAAGGTACTGCTCAGGCTGGCAGACCCCCGCGAGTACCTCGACGAGCCCGAGCTGCTCGGCGAGGTTGTGGCAGCGGTGAACACCTTCCTCATCCACGAGGGTTTCCGGCTGGAGAACCCCGGTGGCGCCGCCCGGCTGGTTCCGTGCGACCCGGCGCTGGCCCACCCGGCGCACTACGGGTCCTCCGAGCTCAAGGTCGTGATGACGGACCTCATCGCCGACGAGGCGATGGCCGAGTTGCTCCAGTGGCGTTTGGACGAGGCCCGGACCTGCTACGCCAACGGGGCCCATGTCGCGGCGATCATCATGCTCGGATCGCTGATGGAGGGCGTGCTCCTCCGGACCGTCGTGGAGCGGGACGCGTCCCTCCTCGGGCGGGACTCGGAGGACAGCGTCAGCCTGGACAGGTTGATCAAGGCTTGCTACCGCGCCGGATGGATCGGCGCGGACGCCGAGAAGTTCAGCCACGAACTGCGCAAGTACCGGAACTTCGTCCACCCCAAGGCTGAGGCCCGTGAGAACCACCGGCCGGACCGCGACACGTTGGGCATTTGCTGGCAGGTGGTCAACGCCGCGCTCAACGACCTCGCCGAAACGCACCCGAACCGTGCCAGGTAGCCCGACCAGGGGCCTGCCGACATCAACGATGCGATCCACAACCTGATCAGGGGAGAGATGATGGGGAAGAACGCAGCAGCCGTCCTGAGGGACCTCGTCAAGCCGTGGAACGTCGCGATCCACTCGACCTCCGGCCTGGCAGGAAGCGTCGCCGAGGTGTCCGACGCGGACGACAAGGATCGGCGCGGGAAGAACCAGGAAGTGCTTCGCCGGAAGCCGGGGCTGCGCGCCGTGCCCGTGCGAGACCGCGGGCAGTCGATCGAGCTCACGCCGTGGACGTTGCTGCACACGCTCGGCAGGGCGAACGTCCTGGCCAGGCAGGGCGCCGGCAGGGGGCTGGCCGAACACTGGGCAAGCCTCAAGTACTGCCAGGCGCTCAACGGCAACCACGGGCGCTTCATGACCCTCTCCGACGAGGGTCGCAACCCGATCCGCCACTACAAGGCGGTCCAGTCGGGTGAGTTGGGCATCGGGTTCGCCCTGGCCGTCGCTCAGGAGGTGCTCCGGCGACGGCACCCCGACCACTCGGTGTCCGTCATCGACGCCGAGATCGCCCTGCGCGCAGGGTGGACGCTGACCGGCAAGGAGGACTCGGCTCTCCGGGCGCTCAAGCGTCCGCACTTCTTCCTGGAGGTCTGGAAGCCGGGCGCGCCCTCGAAGGTCGTGTTGGTCGCCTGCAAGGGAACGCACGGGAAGCCCGCGCAGGTGCACGCCCAACTGTCCACCGCGGCAGTGCACGTGGAGGCGGTCCACCTCGGCAGGCCGGACGGGACGCCGGCCATGGTGTTCGGTACGGAGATCCCGGGCAAGGACCCCGTCACTCTCCACCTGCTGGAGGCGGCCGGAAGCGGGTCGCTGCTCCGCCCCGCCGGAGTCGGCGAGGTCGATCTGGACACCCCGCCGGAGGACCGCGCCGTCGTACCGGGTATCGACCTCGCGTGGGGGACGGGTGATGAGCCGCGGATGGTGCCCGGATTCCATGTCCGGCCGGAGGACTACGGATGGTTCCGTCGTGTCCTCGCGCACGCGGACGCGGCTGGTCTGATGGCCTTCAGCGGAGGGGGTGAACCCACCGCGAAGTACCTGTCGAAGCGTCAGGGGAAGCGCCATTTCGAGCAGTACACGCATGCCGGCACGGGGATCGTCCAGGACATCGCGTACTCGGTGCATGGCGTCGACTTCGTGGGTACGGACCACGTCTTCCGGTTGAACGGCACGCGGGTGGAGGCGTTCTCCGGGATCGCGAGGGACCTGTTCAAGGACCTCGCGGCCGGCCGGGTCGAGGAGTACCGGCGAGGCGCCTACGCTCTCCGTGAGGAGTGGTCCGACGAACAGTGGGACGCCAAGTGGAACGGGCCGGTCTCATTGAGCCGGGACGGCTCGGTGCTGGCGATCCGCGTCCTGGGCTGACACTTGGTCGACGGACAATTAATTCGGTGGCTCAGGCGGGAGGTTCGGCCTCCCGCCTGAGTCACCAAGCGCCGGGAGGCTCGACAACGCGGGAGCGGAAGCTGCAGGACGGCTCCGGTGTCCTGCCACGCACCTTACTGCGGGCGTCAGTCAGGGACGCATGGTGCTGTTGCGGCGGTACGGGCGGGGCTCGGGTGCAATCATGATGAGGCCCAGGGGGGCGCCGGATGGTCGGAACGAGGTAGGAGTGGTACGTGGCGGACAGGCAACGGACCCTTCGCAAGCCCAAAGCCGTCCTCGCGGATGCCGAGCGACTCCACGCGGCCGCGCTCGCGGTCACCGAGGATCACCGGAGTGCCGTCGCGCAGGTGACCCGGGCAGCAACCGCGCTGAGGGACCGGCTGGTTCGCGACGAACTGGAAACCGTCCCCGTTGCCCGACTCAGGGACGTGACTGCGGGACGCCTCAGGGTCGGTGCGTTGGAGGCCGCGGGTTTCAGCACCGTCCAGCGGATCGTTGATGCCTCCGCGTACTCGCTGCAACTGGTCCCGGGAATCGGTGCGCAGACGGCTGCCCAGACCATTGCCGCTGCTCGCCGGATCGCCGAGGCGGCCGAGCAGAGCGTGGCGGTCCGGCTCGACGTCGACCACCAGGACGCCACGAGCACGGCACTGGTCACCGCGCTTCAGCGGCTCGTCGTCGCCGGTCCCGAGGCGGCCCGCGCCGATGAGGTCGCGCAGCGCGTTGTCGGCGAGGTCGCCGCCCTCGTCGCCGCGGCTCAACCGGCCCGGGGAGTCATCCGCGGTCTGTTGGCCGGGCGGCAGCGCAAGCAGGAGGCCCTCGCCGCCGTCGAGCAGCTCACGGCTCTGCTCGCCGAGTCGGAGGCGCAGGCGATACCGATGCTCTTCGCACAGGCTTCGGCGGACCTCCTGCGGCCGCCGGCGTCCGAGGTCGAGGCGTGGACGGACTTCGAGTACCGCTCGGCCGAGTTCTACGGCGTTCTCGGCGAGGTCGCGGGACTCGCTCCGGATGAGGTCAGCGCGTCCGAGGGCTTTCTGCCCGAGGAACTGTCCAACGGCGTCCGGGCCGAGCCGCTGGACGAAACGCAGTTCAAGGTCTCACTCCGCGGCTACCAGGCCTTCGGAACCCGATTCGCCCTCAGGCAGAAGCGGGTGATCATCGGCGACGAGATGGGCCTGGGGAAGACCGTTCAGGCGATCGCCGCGATGGCGCACCTCCGGGCGCGAGGGAGCACACACTTCCTCGTCGTCTGTCCGGCGAGCGTCCTCATCAACTGGACCCGGGAGATCGAGACCTGGAGCAGTCTGCGCGCCTACCGGTTCCACGGCCCGGAGCGGGAACCGGCACGGGCCGAGTGGATCCGCGACGGAGGCGTCGTGGTGGTGACATTCGACGGCCTCCGCCAGCTGGAAGTCCCTCCGGAACAGGCCGTGGGAATGGTCGTGGTCGATGAAGCCCACTACGTCAAGAACCACGCGGCGCAGCGCTCCCAGGCGGTAGCCGCGTGGACCGACCGTGTCGAGAGGGTGCTCTTCCTCACCGGTACTCCGATGGAGAACCGGGTCGAGGAGTTCCGCAACCTGGTGCACTACCTCCAGCCCGAACTGCTGTCCCGGATCGACAACGGCTCGACCGCGGTCGGTCCGAAGTCGTTCCGGAAGGCGGTCGCTCCGGCCTACCTCCGCCGCAACCAGAAGGATGTCCTCACCGAGCTTCCTGATGCCGTTCACGTCGACGAGTGGGAGGAGTTCACGCCGGCCGACTTCGCGGCGTACCGGGCCGCCGTTACCGCCGGGAACTTCATGGCCATGCGCCGCGCCGCGTACGCGGACCCCGCGCGGTCGGCGAAACTTCAGCGACTGCGGGAGATCGTCGAGGAGGCTGCCGACAACGGCCGGAAGGTCGTGGTGTTCTCGTTCTTCCACGATGTCCTGGCGGCCGTCCGGGGATCACTGGGCCGAGGGGTGTTCGGTCCGATCGACGGCAGTCTCCCGGCGGTGCGGCGCCAGGACGTGGTGGACCGGTTCGCCGCGGTGGCGGGCCACGCGGTGCTGCTGAGCCAGATCCAGGCCGGTGGTGTGGGGCTGAACATCCAGGCGGCCTCGGTCGTCATCCTGTGCGAACCGCAGGTGAAGCCCACCTTGGAGAGCCAGGCCGTGGGCCGGTCCCAGCGCATGGGCCAGGTCCGGCGCGTCCAGGTGCACCGGCTGCTCGTCGCGGACAGTGTCGATCAGCGGATGCTGGAGATCCTGCGGGCAAAGGACCGGCTCTTCGACGAGTACGCGCGTCGGAGCGAGGTGGCGGAGTCGACGCCGGAGGCTGTGGATGTTTCGGAGCAGTCGTTGGCGGTTCGGATCGTGGAGGAGGAACAGCTCCGGCTGGCTGCCCTGCCGCTTGACTGAGCTCGGCGTCCACACCGCGGCCGCCACGGGGTCGGCAGAGGCACGTGTTTCCGCCGACCCGGGCAGGTCGGGGCGGACGGGTTGCCATTGCCGGGATCGGGAAGTGCGGTGACCCGTCGGCGGTCCGGGCGCGGCGGGCGGGTGGTCAGGCCGGGGTCAGGGCGGATTCGTCGAGGCCGTCGAGGATGAAGCCGTTGTCGAAGCGGACCCGGTAGCTGGTTCGGGTGCCGGTGCCGGTGCCGGGGGCTCCGGCGGCGATGACGCGTTGGCGGAGGTCGTCGATCAGACCGGCCGCGAAGCTGTCCAGGCGGGCGCCGCGGAGTTGTTCGTCGAAACTCGCGCGGAGGGCGTCGGAGGCGCCGGCGGAGTCCTGGGCGGCGCCGGTGACGGTGCCGGTCAGGCCGGTGGCGAGGGAGAGGGGGCCGGGGGAGCCGATGCCGGCGGCCCTGCCGTCGGCGGTGACCGGAACGTCCCTGGTCAGCTTCACCCTGGCACCGATCGCGTACGGCATGGTGGTCCCCCCTCGTTCGAACACTGTCCTGTCCGGGCAAGCGTAGTCGGGGTGTTGTGGGGGGAAAGGGTGTTCGGTGTCGTTCGGTGCGGCCGGTCGTGCCGCCAGCCCCGGGGGCCGGCGGCGAACACCCGGGCGTCGGCCGGGCGGGTGCCCGTCGGCGCGGGAACACCCCATGGGGCCGTTCCAACCGCTATCCAGGGTTCATGCCGCTCTCGCACCCCAGCAGTACCGGAGGATTCCCCGGACGGCGCTCCGCGCCCGGCGGCGGTGCGGCATGTCGGTGAGGCGGCCCGGCCCCCGGCGCCCGGACCCCCGGAGTCCGAGTGCCCCCGCGACCGGTGCGGGCCCCGTGCTGCGCCGGCTCTCCGACTACGCCTGGCGGCTGCTCGCCGTCGCGGTGGCCGCGTACCTGGTGCTGACGGTGCTGGGGCGGTTCCACCTGATCACGCTGGCCGGCTTCCTCGCGCTGGTGATCACCTCGGTGGTCCGGCCGCTGGTCGATCTGGCCGGCCGGGTCGTCCCCCGCCCGCTCGCCGTGCTGATCGGCCTGGCAATCGCGATCCTGGTGCCGGCCGGCCTGCTCGCCCTGATCGGCGAGACCGTGGCGAACGACGTGGACCGCCTGAGCCGGGAGTTCCAGGGCGGTCTGGACCGCCTGGAGAAGGCGCTGGAGGGCGCGCCGCTCCACCTCGCGCCCGAGACCTTCGACGACCTCCAGCGGAAGGTCGCCGACTTCGTCTCCGAGCACCGCTCGACCCTGATCAGCACGGCCCTCAGTGGTGCCGGGCGGCTGGTCGAGGTGGGGACCGGCGCCGCGCTCGCGGTTTTCATGTCGGTGTTCTTCCTGCACTCCGGGGACCGGATGTGGCGGTGGACCGCCGCCCAGTTCCCGGCCGCCGCCGGGGAGCACCTCGACCGGGGCGGCCAGGTGGCCTGGCGGACCTTCGCCGGCTACACCCGGGGCATCTTCGTCGTCGCCGCGACCAACGCGGTGATGGTCGGCATCGCCCTGTACTTCCTGGGCGTGCCGCTGGCCCTGCCGTTGACCGTGCTGGAGTTCTTCGCGTCCTTCGTCCCGCTGGTCGGCTCGCCGATCGCGATGCTGGTCGCCTCCGTGGTGGCACTGGCCGCCCGGGGGCCGGTGATCGCGGTCGTGGTGCTGCTGCTGATCGTGGTGATCGGCCAGATCGAGGGCCATCTGCTCCACCCGCTGGTGATGAGCAGGGCGGTCAGCCTGCACCCGGTGGTGGTCGCCGTCTCGGTGCTCGCGGGAAGCATCGCGGCGGGGGTCATCGGCGCGGTGGTCGCGGTGCCCCTGGTCTCGGTGCTCTGGGCGGTCCACGCCGACCGGCGGGGTCCGGCGCGGTGACCCGGGCCGGGCCCGGGGCGGTTCAGCGGGCGCTGCCGAGGTTCCGGTCGGCGTCGCTGCCCTCCAGCATGAGGGTGGTCTCCTCGATGCGGCGGAAGCGGCCGTCGGGGGCGAACTCGGCGAAGAGGTAGACCTCCATCCGGACGGTGGAGCCGTCGGTCTTGACGACCTCCATGGTGTGTCGGTCGGCGTAGCGGTCGCCGTCGGCGAGCTCGTCGTGCACCGCGACCGATCCGCCGGCGACGACGGTGCGCAGGTGGGCGATGTGGGCGAGGAACTCGGTGCGGTCCGCCCAGCTGCCGTCGGTGCGCTGGCGGTAGTCGGGGGCGAAGTGCCGGTCGGCGGCCTCGTCGAGGTCGAGGCCCGGGGTGAGGAGGAGATCGGTGAGGGCGGCGCGGATGTCGGTGCGGGTGGTGGTGGCGGCGGTGCGGTTCATGGGTTCCTCCGGTGGGGTGACGGGTGCCCTTGCGAGTCCAATGCGTGCTTGAAGCACGCTTGTGACTGTAGCAGGGGAAGCGTGCCCCGCGCACGCTAATCTTCAGGGGTGACCGATACGACAGGACAGGACATCGCCGACGCCCTCGGGCTGCTCCTCCGGCGCAGCACCCGCACCAACCTCCACGCCCGGCTGACCGAGGGACTGGGCGAGGGGGTCGACGACCTCACCTACCCGGTCCTCAGCGGCCTCGCCCGCACCGGCCCGCTCAGCGCCGCCGACCTCGGCCGCGAGATCGGGCTCGACCGCACCACCGTCACCCGCCGCGCCGACCGCCTGGAACGCACCGGCCTGCTCGAACGCCGCCCCGACCCGGCCGACGGCCGCGCGACCCTGCTCGCGCTCACCGACGACGGTCAGGACGTCGTCGCCGTGACCCGCCGACGACTGGCCGCCGACATCGAGACCTCCCTCGCCGACTGGCCGCCGGCGGAGGCCCGGACCTTCGCCCGCCTCCTGCGCCGCTTCCTCGACGAGGGGCCGTTCGCCCCCGACCGCGACTGACCCCGCCGCCCGACAGCCTCTCCGCGGGGATCGGCCGATGCGACGGGGTGTCATGACCGGGGCTCTCGATCCGGAGAGACGCTCCGGACGGGCCCCGGGTCCGGGTGGCCGCGCGCTACGCCGCCAGGCTCCGCGCCGCGTCGCGGATGACGTCGAGCACGAAGTCCGGGTGCGACAGCATCGGCACGTGGCTGCTGTCGACGGCGTAGGTCTTCGCGCCCATGCGTTCGGCGGCCGCCCGCTCCAGGTCCGGGTTCACGGTGCGGTCGTTGTTCGCGACGATGTACCAACTGGGCTTCGTGCGCCAGGCGGTGCCCGGGACCTGCTGGCCGAACAGGTCCGCGACGGGCACCGCGCCCGTCGCCAGGACGAGCTTCTGCTCCTCCTCCGGCAGATCGCCGCAGAAGTCGCCGATGCCCGCCTCGGTGAGCCAGATGCGGCCGCCGGAGATGTCGAGGCGCTCGAAGACGGGTGTGCTGGGGAACTTGCTCTGCTGGTCCTGCGAGGTCTCGTCCTCGTCGGGGGCGAGCGCGGCGATGTAGACCAGCGCGCCCACGCGGTCGTGGACGCCGGCCTTGGTGATCAGGGTGCCGCCGTAGGAATGCCCGACGAGCACCACCGGGCCGGGCACGTGGTCGATGGAGCGGGTGACGCACGCGACGTCGCCCTCCAGCGAGTCCAGGCCGTGCTGCGAGCACGCCACCGTGTGGCCCTCGGCCTGGAGCGTGGGGACGAGCCTGTTGAAGCACGAGCCGTCGGCCCAGAGGCCGTGGGCGAAGACGATGCTGGCCTTGGTCGTCATGATGTCCTCCTGCGTCGATGTTGAGCCATGACGGAAACCGTTGGGGCCGAAGCCCACTCCAGCCTCGGGTGTGCCCCCGACTTCCGCGCCCCCAGCCGGGCGCACGGTGCATCCGAACGGGTGGCCGGACCGGGGCCGAGGACACCCGGCGGTTACCGTGACTGCAGCGCTGCTCCCCACCGCACCCAGGAGGCCCCGCATGGCGATCCGGCGCATGGACAACGTCCTCATCGTCGTCGAGGACCTCGACGCCGTCGTCGCGTTCTTCGTCGAGCTCGGGATGGAACTGGAGGGATCGGGGCCGCTGGACTGGCCCGGGGCGGAGCGTGTCATCGGCCTCCAGGACGTCCGCCAGGACGTCGCGATGCTGCGGGTCCCGAACGGTCCCGGCCGGGTGGAGCTGGCGCGGTTCCACCGGCCGAAGGCGATCGCCCCCGAACCGAAGGACGCCCCGGCGAACACGCTCGGCCTGCGCCGCGTCATGTTCGCCGTCGACGACATCGAGGACGTCGTCGCCCGGCTGCGCACCCGCGGCGGCGAACTCGTCGGCGAGATCGTTCAGTACGAGAACGTCTACCGGCTCTGCTACGTCCGCGGCCCCGAGGGCATCGTCGTCGGCCTCGCCGAGGAACTCGGCTGACGTCCACCGAGTGCTTCACCCGGGGTAGTCGGGCGGGACGTCCGGCCGACGGCCTCGGGCGTCACTGACCGGAGCCGGCCGGAGACGTCATGGTCGGGGGCGCGGTCGAGGGACGCCGCCGGCCAGGCGCGGAAGGCTCCCCGGGGCTCAGCACTGCCAGAGGAACACCGCGTCGGTGCAGGGGGAGCAGACGAAGGCGTAGGCCCGGCCGCTGCCGAAGTTCATGGCGGTGAGGGGATCGGGCCCCTCCTGGAGCTGGACGGCGAGCCGCATCGGCTCCGCGCAGCTCGCGCAGCTCGGTGTCTGGTCGTACTGGAGCCAGGCCGGTGTGCCGTTGAGCTGCCCGAGGACGTGGTTCCGGGGGCGGCCGGCCCGTGCCGCCCAGGCGGCGCGGGCACTGTCGAAGTCCTGGGCTTCCGGCAGGAGTTGGGGTTCGGCGGCGCGGGTGGCGCCGAGGAGCAGGACCTCCTCCTCGAACTCCTCCTCGAACTCGTCCTCGTCCTCGTCCGGGGCGTCGAGGTCGTCGTCCTCATCGTCCTCGTCCTCGTCCTCGTCGAGGTCGGCCGGCACCGGAAGGGGGATCGGCGCCAGTCCCCGGGCCGGGAGGATCAGCGCGAGGTTGGCACCCGAGCGGGCCTCCCAGTCCTGACAGACACCCGGACGGTTCTGGCAGGCGAACAGCACCAGCACCCGGTCCTGTGGCCCCGGAGATCCGGCGACGGCGGCGCCGGACCCGTCCAGCACGATCTGCGCGAGGAACTGCAGCGGGCCGCCGCAATCGGCACAGGACGGCCAGGCGGTGCCGGGCGGGGCGAGCGGTACGCCGCCGGTGCGCGTGACCGTCGCGTCGGCCGCGACCGGGCCGCCCTCGGTGATCAGGGTCGTCATACGGCCCGACTGTAGGACACCGCGCCGACAGTGCCGGGCCGCCGTCGGCCCCGTCGGCCCCGTCCGACCGCAGCTCAGGCACCGGGGGCTTGGCAGGTGGGAGGGGGAGTCTTGTATCGTTCTTCGCGAATCATCCAGAGGGGTGGAGGGACCGGCCCTACGAAGCCCCGGCAGCTCCCCGTTCGACCCGGCGTCCGAAGTACGCGCCGTGCCGTGCGGGATCAGTGCCAACTCCGGCCTGTCGCCAATGTGGCGCGGGAAAGATGAGGAGACACGGTGCTCTCTGTGCTGTCCTTCCCCCGGGCGCTTCCCGTCCCGGACCTTTCGCGTACCCGTCTCGTGCCCGGCGCAGGCACTCGGCCCACTTCTGCGGCTCGCCCTCGCTGACCACCCCCCCGGCTCCCCACGGGGGGCCTCCGTGAGCGTGCCCCCGGGCGGCTCACGGGATCTGAGACGGAGACATCCATGGAGAACACGAGCGGCGTCGGCGTGCTCGACAAGGTCACCTCGATCCTCGGCACCCTGGAGGCCGGTCCGGCCACCCTGGCCGGACTCGTAGCCGTGACCGGCCTGGCCCGGCCCACGGCGCACCGGCTCGCCGTCGCACTCGAACAGCACCGGCTGGTCGCCCGGGACGTGGAGGGCCGGTTCATCCTCGGCCCCCGGCTCGGCGAGCTGTCGGCGGCCGCCGGGGAGGACCGGCTGCTGGCCGCCGCCGGCCCGGTCCTCGCCCGGCTGCGCGACGTCAGCGGGGAGAGCGCCCAGCTCTACCGCCGGCAGGGCGGCGTCCGGATCTGCGTGGCCGCCGCCGAGCGCCTGTCCGGCCTGCGCGACACCGTCCCGGTGGGGGTCACCCTGCCGATGAAGGTCGGCGCCGCCGCCCAGGTCCTGCTGGCCTGGGAGGAGCCCGAGCGGCTCCACCGGGGTCTCCAGGGGGCCCGCTTCACGGCGACGGCGCTGAGCGGTGTCCGGCGACGTGGCTGGGCCCAGTCGATCGGGGAACGCGAGCTCGGGGTCGCCTCCGTCTCCGCGCCGGTCCGGGGGCCGGCCAACCGGGTGGTGGCCGCCGTCACGGTCTCCGGTCCGATCGAACGGCTCACCCGCCACCCCGGCGCCCTTCTCTCGCAGACGGTCGTCGAGGCGGCCGACCGTCTCACCGAGGCGCTCCGCCCCACCTGACGGGCCCCGGCCGCCCCGGCCGCGGGGGGTGTCCGCCCCCGCGGCCGAGGGTGGGTCAGCGCAGGCTGTCCAGGTCGATGCTGTCCGCCATGACGCGGTATCCGAGCGGCCCGGGGTGGAGGTGGTCGCCGGCGTGGTAGCCGTCCGGGATCGCGCCGGTGCCCTCGGGGTCGATGGCGCGGTCGAAGTCGGCCACCGCGTCGTACGCGCCGGAGGTGCGGATCCACTCATTCAGGTCGCGGCGCAGCCGGTCGGTCTGCGCGGTCCAGAACGGTGCGCCGCCGAAGGGCATCAGGGTGGCGCCGACTGCCTTGACGCCCCGGGCGTGGGCGGCCCGGATCAGGGTGCGGTGGGCGTCGATCAGCCGCTGGAGGGTCACCGGCGGGTCGTCGCGGTCCACGCCGCAGATCTGGTCGCCGCTGCGGAGGATGTCGTTCATGCCGTGCGAGACGATGACCGTGCCGACGTTCGGCCGGTCGAGCACGTCGCGCCGGAAGCGACTCAGGGCGCTGTCCCCGGCGCAGGCGGAATCGGCGAGCATCTTGTTCGAGCCGATGCCGGCGTTGAGCACCGGTCGCGGCCGGCCGGCGGCGGTGAGCCGCTCGGCGAGGAGGTCGGGGTAGCGGTCGTCGCCGTCGACGGTGGCGCCGAAGCCGTCGGTGGTGGACTCGCCGAACGCCACCACCGCCCTGCCCACGGGCCGCCCGCCGGTGACCTCGACCCCGCCGAGGTAGTACCAGGAGCCGTACCCGGGCCGGACGGCGTCGGTGAACGCCGCCGCGCCGGTGTCCCCGCGGTGGTCGCCGTCGGCCCGGTAGGTCGTGGTCATGGACAGCTGGTGGTAGGTGGCCGGGCCGGTCGGGCCGTCGAACCAGAGGGTCAGTGCCACCCGGTCGCGGGCCGCCACCGGCAGCGGCACCGGATCGCTGACGACCTCTCCGCCCGCGGGGACGACGACGGAGTCCCGGTGCCCGAAGCGCAACGGCAGCACCGTCCCGGGGACGACGGCCGCCCCGTCGGTCGCCCGGCCGACACTGGCCCCGCTCAGCCGCAGCGGCGTCGTCCCGTAGAGATTGGACAGCCGGAACCGGACGGCCTTGCCACCCGTGCCGAGTCGCACCACCTGCCGCACCGACTGGTGGTCGAAGCCCTGCACGGCCCAGGTCCGGAACCACGGCGCCGCGGAGGGCCGCATCATCGGCGCGGACCACGCGGCCGACCAGCGCTGCGGGTGCGCCGAGGCCGCGCCCCCGGTGGTGGTGGCGGCGGTGGCGGAGGCGGAAGTGGGGACGGAGGTGGCGGTGACGGACAGGGCGGCGGTCAGCGCGGCGACGGAAGCGGCGCGGGCGAACGGGTTCATGGAGCGCTCCTCGGGAAGG
This sequence comes from Streptomyces sp. XY431, assembly GCF_001279805.1. Taxonomy (NCBI): domain Bacteria; kingdom Bacillati; phylum Actinomycetota; class Actinomycetes; order Kitasatosporales; family Streptomycetaceae; genus Streptomyces; species Streptomyces sp. XY431. The sequence continues at coordinate 428 of NZ_LGDO01000402.1, read as the reverse complement.
TCGGTAGGTCCTGCACCCCTGACCCGGGCAGGCGCGGGAATGTGACAGCGGACCGGCCCGGCCGGCCGCGATCCGGCCCGGGCGGGTGCGATTTGTTCTGGGCGCGCAGGAGGAGTACTGTCGCCCAGTCGCCTGGCAGGGAGCACCGGACACGCAACAGCGCGGACGGTCCCGGGGCGGCCAATCCTCTGGAAATAACATCGTCACCCGGCTTCGGGTTTCTTTGACGTGTCCATTTGTGGGGATTGCGGCCGGATTCGCTTTTCGGAGCGGGGATCGGCTAGAGTTTGAAACGTCGGACGGGGCGTCAAGCCGCAGAAGACACCAGTGAGTTGGATGAAGGAAGCGCCGGGAACGGCACGGAAAACATCTGATAAGCTGGGAACACGAAAGAACGAAGCGCCCGGAGGGCCGGTGTGAAAGCCGCC
>NZ_LGDO01000401.1:0-301 GCF_001279805.1 Streptomyces sp. XY431 | reverse complement strand
CTGGTCGAGGTGCTCGGTGAGGGCGGCGACGGTGGGGGCCTCGAAGAGGGTGCGGATCTCCAGGTCGACGCCGAGGGCGGCGCGGATGCGGCCGGCGAGTCGGGTGGCGAGCAGAGAGTGTCCGCCGAGGTGGAAGAAGGAGTCGTCGATGCCGACCCGTTCGAGTCCGAGCACGTCGGCGAACAGGCCGCAGAGGGTCTCCTCCCGCTCGGTGCGGGGGCCTCGGCTGGAGGTCAGTGCGGCGAAGTCCGGTACGGGCAGCGCCTTCCGGTCCAGTTTCCCGTTCGGGGTCAGCGGCAGC
>NZ_LGDO01000400.1:0-302 GCF_001279805.1 Streptomyces sp. XY431 | reverse complement strand
CTACAAGGCCGAGGAGGTCCGCGACGATCCGCGGGTCACCCTGCTGGAGACCGAGGCTCTCGACCTCCGCCACTCCCCCAAGGGCCACGTCATGGCGGGGGGGGTGGGGACCTTCGCGCCCGGCATGGTCTTCGTGGACCTGGGCGTCCGCCCCCCTGCCCTGCCCGGCACCCTGGTCCGGGGGGGGGGAGGCCCCCCCCGCCCGGCACAAGGGGGCGGGGAAGAGGAGCGGGGGGGCCCCCCAGGTTCACAAAGTCCATGCGGGGCGCAAAGGTGCCCACGCCTCCCGCCATGACGTGGCC
>NZ_LGDO01000399.1:0-303 GCF_001279805.1 Streptomyces sp. XY431 | reverse complement strand
CCCACAGGGTCCCCCCTGCAGTACCATCGGCGCTGTGAGGCTTAGCTTCCGGGTTCGGAATGTAACCGGGCGTTTCCCTCACGCTATGACCACCGAAACCCTATCGGGTATTCAGCGAAACACACTTTTTAGTTGATAAGTGTTTCTTGTGTTCGCCGGCGATAGCTGTTCGCTACCCGGGAACCACACAGTGAACGCGAGCGTCTGAGGACAAGCCCTCGGCCTATTAGTACCGGTCAACTCCACCCCTCACAGGGCTTCCATATCCGGCCTATCAACCCAGTCGTCTACTGGGAGCCTTAC
>NZ_LGDO01000398.1:0-303 GCF_001279805.1 Streptomyces sp. XY431 | reverse complement strand
CAGCCGGGTGCGGAAGCCGGGCCGCATCGCAATCAGCCCGGCCACCGACGGGCGTCCCGACCGGCGGCCGGTGACCGTCACGACCGGGGTTCGCCCCCGCAGCCCCCAGGTGCGTCCCCTGGGCGGTCGGCGGGGGAAGCCTGCCTCCCCCTCGAAACAGAAGTAACCCCCCCAGGCCCCCCGGGCGCTTTTACCCCCCCCCAAGTCACCTCCTTCCACACGGCGACGGCCACCTCGTCGCGCTCGGCCACCCGACGAGCGGGGACCTGCGGGCTGAAGCCGAGCCGGTGCATCAACCTCGTC
>NZ_LGDO01000397.1:0-306 GCF_001279805.1 Streptomyces sp. XY431 | reverse complement strand
GGTGGAACTGGAGGGTCACGGCCGTGAGGAGCTCGGTGCGGGGACGGACCTGAGCCGTACGGTGGGCTGGTTCACCAGCCTTTTCCCGGTGCGTCTGGACCTTGGGGGTCTGGACGTCGGGGAGGCCGTTGCGGGTGGTGCGGCGTTGGGTGAGGCGGTGAAGCGGGTGAAGGAGCACCTGCGGTCGTTGCCCGACCACGGTCTGGGCTACGGGCTGTTGCGCTATCTGAACCCGCAGACCGCCGCGCGCCTGGGAGAGTTGGAGGAGAAGGCCGGCGCGGAGATCGTCTTCAACTACCTCGGCCG
>NZ_LGDO01000396.1:0-307 GCF_001279805.1 Streptomyces sp. XY431 | reverse complement strand
GAGGCCCAGCACCTCCGCGAACACACCGCACAGGACCTCCTCCTGCGGCGTCGCCGGAGCACGACCCTCACCGGCCGACCCGAACTCCGGCGCCGGCAGGGCCTTTCGGTCCAGCTTCCCGTTGACCGTCAATGGGATCGCATCCAGCACCACGACCGCCGCCGGGACCATGTACTCCGGCAGGGACGCAGCGACCTCGGCCCGGATCTCGGCGGTGTCGAGTTCGCTGCCGGGGGTGGGCACGACATACCCGACCAGACGCTTCTCACCCGGACGGTCCTCCCGCACCAGGACGACCGCCTGCGCG
>NZ_LGDO01000395.1:0-308 GCF_001279805.1 Streptomyces sp. XY431 | reverse complement strand
CGCCCTGCCGGTGGCCGGACTCGTCACGGCCAACGCCGCCTCCGCCGCCCCCGCCGGCGTCTGGGACAAGGTCGCCGCCTGCGAGGCCACCGGCAACTGGGCCATCAACTCCGGCAACGGCTTCTACGGCGGCCTCCAGTTCACCAGCTCCACCTGGGCCGCCTTCGGCGGCACCGCCTACGCCCCCCAGGCCCACCAGGCCACCAAGGCCCAGCAGATCACCATCGGCGAGAAGGTCCTCGCCGCCCAGGGCCCCGGCGCCTGGCCCGTCTGCTCCGTCAAGGCCGGCCTCACCAAGTAACACCCCC
>NZ_LGDO01000394.1:0-308 GCF_001279805.1 Streptomyces sp. XY431 | reverse complement strand
GGCAGGCGGAGGTCGAGGGTGGGGACGGTCGGGTCGGGCACGGGCGCGGTGGTGCGCAGGACCAGCGCGCCGTCCCAGGTGGCGGAGCACACCGGCCAGGCGGCGCGGCGGTTCCACTGCGGGACGCCGGAGACGACCAGCAGGTGGTCGGGCATGCCGGCGATGCGGGTGATGAGATCGCCGATGGTGAGGCGGGCGGGGCTGTAGGGGGGGCCGGGGATTCGCCAGGGGGTCTGGGGGGCGACCGGGGGCCGGGGGCGGGCGCCGGCCTCCGGGGGCTGGGTGCTGGCGGGGGCCCCACCGGGCCC
>NZ_LGDO01000393.1:0-309 GCF_001279805.1 Streptomyces sp. XY431 | reverse complement strand
GTGTACGCCGGGGGCGTGTACACCGGGGCAGGCGGCAACGAGGACGTCGCGTACGCCGGGGGGACGGTCCGGCGCGGCGGCGTGGCGGTGTAGGCCGGGTCGCCCGGCGGCGGGGCGGCCGTGTAGACGGGGTCGGACGGTGTCGACGGCCGCTCGGGCGGGTTGGTGGCGGCGGTACCGGGTGCGCCCGGTCCGCCCGCCGAGCCCGGGGCCTGGGGAGCGGCGGGGTCCCCGGGGGGTCCGGGCAGCGGCCGGCCGGAGGGGGTTGGGGGGGGGTACCGGGCCCCGGGCATGCCCCGCTCCCCGGTG
>NZ_LGDO01000392.1:0-312 GCF_001279805.1 Streptomyces sp. XY431 | reverse complement strand
CGGCCGTGGACGGGCCGGCGATGGCCGCGTGGTGGCGCGACCAGCTGGGCGCCTCGGGCGGGTTCGGCGGGCTGGGGCTGGAGCGGAAGCCGAATCCGGGGGGGGCGGGGGGGCGTTGAGGGGGGGGGGGGGCCGGGGGGCGGGGGCCCCGGGGGGGGGCCCGGGGGGGCCCAACCCCCGGTGCCCCGCCCCGTCAACGGCCCTCCGGCCCCGCCGGATTCGGCTTCCGCTCCAGCCCCAGCCCGCCGAACCCGCCCGAGGCGCCCAGCTGGTCGCGCCACCACGCGGCCATCGCCGGCCCGTCCACGGCCG
>NZ_LGDO01000391.1:0-51718 GCF_001279805.1 Streptomyces sp. XY431 | reverse complement strand
GTCGGGGCGCGGGCGGGCGGTGAGGTGGAGGCTGGTCGCCTTGACGCCGCGGTCCTGGGCGAAGGCGGCCAGCGCGCTGTTCGCGCCCCGGTCGGTGGCCCGGGGCAGCGCGGTCACGGTGAGGACGGTGACGAAGGTGAGGACGGCGGTGAGCACGGCGGCCGCACGCGCCGTGCGCAGCCGGGTGCGCACCCAGGGCGCGGGCCGGTGCTCGTCCCCTCGGCGACCGCGCTCGCGGTGCGTCAGCATGCTGCCCCTCCCCCGGCGGGCACCCCGGAGCAGTCGGCCCACCGGTCACCGGCCCATGATCACCGAATAGCGGACGATGCTGCCAGACGCGTCCGCGGAAGGGAAGGTCCGTTCGGGCAGAACGACGGCGGGGGCGACGGGACGACAGCGGGGGCGACGGGACGGCGCCGGGGCACGCGTCGCGCCGGGCGTCGCGCCGGGCGGCGCCCCGGCCCGGCGTTCCCTAGGCTGAGGAAACGGTTATTTCCCCCGGATTCATCAGGAAAGGGATCAATCATGCCGTCCATCCTCAACCCGTACATCACCTACAACGGCGACGCCCGGCAGGCCCTGGAGTTCTACCAGCAGGTCTTCGGCGGCGAGCTGAGCCTCAACACCTACGGCGACTTCGGCGCCGGGGAGGGCCCGGGCGGCGACCGGATCATGCACGGCATGCTGACCACCAGCAGCGGCTTCACCCTGATGGCCGCCGACAACCCGCCCGGCACCGACCACACGCCCGGCGGCAACATCTCGGTGAGTGTCAGCGGCGAGGACGACGCCGAACTGCGCGGCTACTGGGAGAAGCTGTCCGGCGGCGGCTCGGTGGCCGTCCCGATGGACAAGCAGATGTGGGGCGACGTCTTCGGAATGTGCACGGACCGCTTCGGCGTCACCTGGCTGGTCAACATCAACCAGCCGCGTTCCTGAGCCGCCCGCGGGTCGGCGGCCGCCCTCCCCGTGGCGGCCGCCGTCAGTGGCCCGTGGCACAGTTCCGCCCATGAACATCACCACCACCCCGCACAGTTGGGACCAGGCCGTGGCGCTCTTCGAGCAGCGCCGCCTGCCCGCCGACTCCTACCAGAACCTCTACGAGGAGCAGTACGACGTCCACACCGGCGCCCTGGCGGTCGAGGGCAATCTCGACCTCGACGCGGCCGAGCCCGACGGCACCGGCTACATCGTGGACGGCGACCTTCTGGTGGACGGCGCGGTCATCAACACCGACGACGGCTGCCCCGCGCTGGTCGTCCTCGGCGACCTCCGGGCGGCCGCCGTCTACCTGGAGGGCGACGCCAAGCTGATCGTCGGCGGGGACGTCCAGGTCGGGGCCTTCGTCGGCCATCTGACGGACAAGCTGGTGATGATCCACGGGGACCTCAGGACCCGGGTCACCGTGCTCTCCTCCGAGTTCGAGCCGGACCTCGTCGGCGGCGAGCTGTTCGGGCCGGTGCTCCGCCCGTCGTACCTCGCGCCCTTCCCCGGCGCCGTGCCCGTCGCCCCGGAGACGGTGCTGGTCCCCGAGGTGCTGCTGACCGGGGCCGACACCGACCCGGACGAGTGGCGCGGCTTCGACACCCCGGGCGTCCACGGCGGCCGGCTGCTGCGGCGGATCGAGGCCGGTCTGCCGGTGACCCTGGCCGAGCAGGCCGCCAGGGGCTGACAGTGGCTGACAGGGCCGACCGCCGGGGCTTCCCTCCCTTGCCCTCAACCGCACTTCAAGTCCTACGGTTCTCGTACGACCCGCACCGCGTGCGGGCCGCTCACCCGAGACACCAGGAGGGGACCCCCGTGTCGACCCAGCAGATCTCCGACGCCGAACTCGCCGGCCAGCCCGCCGCCTACTGGACCGGTGTCGCCTACGAGGCCCTCATCGCGTTCACCCGGGCCCGGCAGGCCGAGAAGGGCTACACCCAGCCGCAGTTCTGGCTGCTGCGCAACCTGTCGAAGAACGACATCTCGCCGGACGGGGCGGGCATGACGGTGCCCGAGCTCCGGGCGGCCATGGCCTCCTACCTCCGGTCCGAGGACGACCTGACGGCGGAGGCCGCCGTACTGGTGGAGCGCGGCTGGCTGACCCAGGACGCCGAGCAGCGGCTGTGGCTCACCGAGGAGGGTGAGCAGGCCCGGGTCGACCTCGCCCGCAACGCCCCCGCGATCCGCGCCGCCCTCCACGCGGGCATCGACGACGCGGACTACGTCACCGCGCTGAAGGTGCTCCGGCAGCTGATCCGCAACACGGGCGGGAGCGTCGACTGACGGGCCCGGACCCGGCAGGGCCGCTGTGCGGTGGGAGGATGTCCGCTATGAGGGATTCTGACGGGTCGCGCGGGCCGGACGGGTTCGGCGACGGCGTGGCGGTCGAGGCGCTGCTGCGGGAGGCCGGTGCCGACGCCGCCGGGGCGCTGTGGCGGCTGACCGGCACCGAGCGCCAACTGGACGCCAACGTGGTGCGGTTGCGCCCCGGGGCGGCCGTGGCCGCCCATGTCGAACCCGACCTGGACGTGCTGGTGCTGGGCCTCGCCGGGCGGGGGACCCTGCACTGCGCGGGCGTCGAGCACGCACTGGAGCCGGGCGCGCTGCGGTTGCTGCCGCGCGGCGCCGAGCGCGCGGTGGCGGCGGGGCCGGAGGGCGTCGCCTACCTGACGGTGCACCGCCGCCGCCCGGGCCTCGCCGTCCGCCCCCGCCCCTGACCGCGCCACCGGTGCCGAGGCCCTGATCACCCGGTGGCGGCCAGGCGCGCCAGGTAGGCGTGCACCGGGCCGGGCTCGGCGGCCGGGGTGACCAGCGCGATGTGGTTGTCCGGCCGGACCAGGACCAGGGCCTCGCCGGTCACGCCGTAGGCCCGGCGGACCTCGCTGTCCCGGTCCTCGACCCGCACCGGCCGGACGTGGCCGGGCAGTCCGGCGAGCTCGGGGCGGGCGCCCGCCCCGAGGACGAGCAGGGTGAAGTCGTCGCCGGCGAACCGCTCGAAGAGCCTGCCCGGGGCGCCGTCCGGTCCCGGGCAGGGGCCGTCGGGCGCCCGGTCCCCGGCCCGGAGCAGCGCCTCCGGGTCGCCCTCGGCCGGGGCGCCTCCGGCGAGGCTGCTCCACCGGTAGCCGAGGGACAGTCCGGTGAAGTCGCCGACCCCGCCGGCCTCGACCCCGATGCCGGGCGTGTCGATCCCGTCCATCACGGCCGCCATCCCGGCGCTGGTGACGTCGAGGGTCCACGCGGCGATCGGCAGCCGCTCCTCCTGGTAGGTGTCCAGCAGCGCGGGCGCGGCGAGTCCGCGCACCACATGGCCGAGCTTCCAGGCGAGGTTCCAGGCGTCCTGGATGCCGGTGTTCATGCCGAGCCCGCCCGCCGTGGGGTGGACGTGGGCGCAGTCCCCGGCCAGCAGGACCCGGCCCTCGCGGTAGCGCTCGGCCATCCGGACGTTGACCCGCCAGGTGGACAGCCAGGTGGCGTTGCCGAGCCGGATGTCCTCGCGGCCGGTGTGGGTGGCCGCGAGCCGCTGGAAGCTCTCCAGCGACGGCGGGACCGTTGTGCCGTCCGGGGCGGTCTCCGGGCTGGCCTGGAGCTGCCAGCGGGGGCTGTCCTCGAACGGGCAGAGCATGAAGGCGCCCTGCGGCCCGAACCACTGGTGCCAGGCACCCGGCTCCAGGCCCTCGACCTCCACGTCGCCGCAGACCATCATCGGCTCCGGGTCGCCCTCGCCGACGAAGGGGATGCCGAGCAGTTTGCGCACCGTCGAGCGGCCGCCGTCGCAGGCGACCACGTACTCGGCGGCGATCCGCCGGCCGTCCGCGAGCACGGCCTCCGCCCCGTCGGCGTCCTGCCGGACGTCCACCAGCTCGGTGCCGAGCTCGACCGTCACCCCGAGGGCGGCGAGCCGCTCGCGCAGCAGCGCCTCCAGTTGCGGCTGCTGCAGCCAGCGGCTGGCCGCGTAGGGGGTGGTGGCGCTGGGCCGGGCGCCGGCGAACGGCTCGGTCTCGTTGACGAAGGCACCCTCGAAGTACTTGCGGAACGGCAGGTGGGTGCGACCCACCGCGGCCAGCTCCTCGGCGATGCCCAGGTCCGCCAGGATCTCCAGGCTGCGGGGGTTGAGCGTCTTGCCGCGGGAGCCTTCGGCGTGGGCGGTGGCCCGCTCCAGGACCCGTACCGCCACGCCCTGCCGGGCCAGCCCGCAGGCCAGCGTCAGTCCGGTCGGCCCCGCTCCCACGATCACCACGTTCGTCATGTGTGTGTCCGTACCTTCCGGTGGTCGATGACTCGTCGATGGCTCCATGAAACAGCAACTCAGTAACGAACGCAACCCAGTAACGAATTTATCCGGGTTATGATCCTTGGCATGAGTCCGAGCGAACCAGAACCGGGTCTGCGGACCCTCAAGAAGCAGCGCACCCGGCAGACCATCGCCGATGTCGCCATCGCCCTCTTCCTCGACCGGGGCTTCGCACAGGTCTCGGTGGCCGAGATCGCCGCCGCCGCCGAGGTCTCCAAGCCCACCCTGTTCCGGTACTTCGCCACCAAGGAGGAGCTGGTCCTGCACCGCTTCGCCGACCACCTCGGCGAGGCCGGCCGGGTGGTGCGCGACCGCGCCGCCGGACTCACCCCGCTGGACGCCCTGGAGCGCCACCACCTCGCCGGGCTGGCCGCCCACGAGCCCCAGACCGGACTGACCGACGATCCCGAGGTGCTCGCCTTCCTCCGGCTGGTCTACGAGACCCCGGAACTGTCCGCCCAGCTCCTGGACTACGTCGACGCCGACGCGGACGCGCTCGCCGAGGCGCTGGACCCGGCGGGCGGCATCACGGCCCGGCTGTTCGCCGCCCAGTACGTGGCCGTCCGCCAGGTGCTCGCCCGCACCGCCTGGGCCAGGCTGGCCGACGGGCAGGACATCGCCGAGGCCGGCCCGCAGGCCGTCGCCGAGACCGCCGCCGCCTTCGCCCTGCTGCGCGACGGAGCCCGCGCCCAGGGGTTCTGAGCCCGACCCGCCACTCCCTGGCGCCCCGGGCGCCGCAGCGGACCCGCCGCCCGGTGAATCGGTGAAGCACGTCACGGCCTCGCCCCGGTGCCCCGGCGGGTCCGGGCGGGTAGGTTCCTGCCTCCAAGGGGAGCAACGCTCCCCCGGACGCGGATCCCGCCGTCATTGGCTCCTCCCAGGAGAGAGGCACGAGTGATGTCTGCACAGGACGCCACGCACCACCCCCCGCGGCGCATCGGTGTGGTCGCCGAGTCGACCGCCGGGGAGACCCGGGTCGCCGCGACACCGTCCACGGTGCGGGGGATCCTCGCCCTCGGCTACGAGGTCGTGGTCGAGTCCGGGGCCGGTACCGCCTCCGGGTTCACCGACGAGGCCTACACCGCAGCCGGAGCGGGAGTCGGGGACGCCTGGGCGGCCGACGTCGTCCTGAAGGTCAACGCGCCGTCGACCGCCGAGGTCGCCCGGCTGCGCGACGGCGCGACCCTGATCGGCCTGCTCGCCCCGGCGCAGCGGCCCGATCTGCTGGAGACGCTGTCGGCGCGCCCGGTCACCGCGCTCGCGCTGGACGCGGTGCCGCGGATCTCCCGCGCGCAGTCGATGGACGTGCTCAGCTCGATGGCCAACATCGCCGGGTACCGGGCGGTGATCGAGGCGGCGCACGTGTTCGGCCGCTTCTTCACCGGCCAGGTGACGGCGGCGGGCAAGGTCCCGCCGGCGAAGGTCCTGGTGGCCGGCGCCGGTGTGGCCGGGCTCGCCGCGATCGGCGCCGCCTCCAGCCTGGGCGCGATCGTCCGGGCGACCGACCCCCGGCCTGAGGTCGCCGACCAGGTGAAGTCCCTCGGCGGGGAGTACCTGCCGGTGCAGGCCGCCCAGGAGACGAGCACCGACGGCTACGCGAAGGCCACTTCGGCCGACTACGACCGGGCCGCGGCCGCGCTCTACCACGAGCAGGCCCAGGACGTGGACATCGTCATCACCACGGCGCTGATCCCCGGCCGGCCGGCCCCCCGGCTGCTCACCGCGGCGGACGTGGCGGCGATGAGGCCGGGCAGCGTCGTCGTCGACATGGCCGCCGCCCAGGGGGGCAACGTCGAGGGCACGGTCGCGGGCCGGACGGTGGTCACCGACAACGGCGTCACGCTGATCGGCTACACCGACCTCGCGGCCAGGCTGCCCGCCCAGGCCTCGCAGCTGTTCGGCACCAACCTGGTCAACCTGTTGAAGCTGCTGACCCCGGGCAAGGACGGGCAGCCGGTGCTGGACTTCGAGGACGTGGTCCAGCGGGCGGTGACCGTGGTCCGGGCGGGCGAGGTCACCTGGCCGCCACCGCCGGTCGCCGTGTCGGCCGCGCCCGCACCCGCCGCGACGCCCGCCGCGCCCGCGGCCGTGGAACCGGCGCGGCCCCGGCTCACCCCGGCGGCCCGGTTCGGCCTGATCGGCGCCGGGATGCTCGCACTGTTCCTGCTGATCGCTTTCGCCCCGACCCAACTGGCCCAGAACTTCACGGTGTTCGCACTCGCCGTGGTCATCGGTTACTACGTGATCGGCAAGGTCCACCACGCCCTGCACACCCCGCTGATGTCGGTCACCAACGCGATCTCCGGGATCGTGGTGATCGGCGCCCTGCTCCAGATCGGGCACGGGAGCGCGACGGTCACCGTGCTCTCCTTCGTGGCGATCCTGCTGACGAGTGTGAACATCTTCGGCGGCTTCGCCGTCACCCGCCGCATGCTGAGCATGTTCTCCTCGTCCCCGGAAAGGCGCTGAGCCCGATGACGTCCACGACGGCGGCCCACGCCGCGGATCTCGTCGCCGCCCTGTTGTTCATCCTCAGCCTGGCCGGGCTGTCCCAGCACCGCACCTCCCGCGCCGGGGTCGTCTACGGCATCGCCGGGATGGCGCTCGCCCTCGCCGCCACCGTGGTGGTGGCGTCCAGGAGCATCAGCGCCGGGGCGGTCGCCCTGATCGTCCTGGCGATGGCGCTGGGCGGAGCGGCCGGGCTGTGGCGGGCCCGGCAGGTCGAGATGACGCAGATGCCGGAACTCATCGCCGTGCTGCACAGCTTCGTCGGCCTCGCCGCGGTGCTGGTCGGCTGGAACAGCTACCTGGAGGTGGAGGCGCACGGCGCGGCGCAGACCGCCGTCGCCGGGGACCTGCTGGGCATCCACCACGCCGAGGTGTTCATCGGCATCTTCATCGGGGCGGTCACCTTCACCGGGTCGATCGTGGCCTTCCTCAAGCTGTCCGCCCGGATCGCCTCGCGGCCGCTGGTGCTGCCCGGCAAGAACGCGCTCAACATCGGCGCGCTGGCGGCGTTCGTGGGGCTGACGGTCTGGTTCACGGTCAGCCCGGGCCTGGGGGCGGTGATCGCGGTCACCGTCCTGGCGCTCGCGCTGGGCTGGCACCTGGTCGCCTCGATCGGCGGCGGCGACATGCCCGTCGTCGTCTCCATGCTCAACAGCTACTCCGGCTGGGCCGCGGCGGCGGCCGGCTTCCTGCTCGACAACAACCTGCTGATCGTCACCGGCGCGCTGGTCGGCTCCTCCGGTGCCTATCTGTCCTACATCATGTGCCGGGCGATGAACCGTTCCTTCCTCTCGGTGATCGCGGGCGGTTTCGGCATCGAGGCCGCCGCGGGCGGGGCCGAGGAGCAGGGCGAGCACCGGGAGGTCCCGGCCGAGGAGGTCGCGCGGCAGCTCGCGCAGGCCAAGTCGGTCGTCATCACGCCCGGCTACGGCATGGCGGTGGCGCAGGCGCAGCACCCGGTCGCGGAACTCACCCGGCGGCTGCGCGAGCGCGGTGTCGAGGTCCGCTTCGGCGTCCACCCGGTCGCCGGGCGGCTGCCCGGGCACATGAACGTGCTGCTGGCGGAGGCGAAGGTGCCGTACGACATCGTGCTGGAGATGGACGAGATCAACGACGACCTCGCCGCGACCACCGTCGTCCTCGTCATCGGCGCCAACGACACCGTCAACCCGGCGGCCATGGACGATCCGGCCAGTCCGATCGCGGGCATGCCGGTGCTGCGGGTGTGGGAGGCGGAGCAGGTGGTCGTGTTCAAGCGGTCGATGGCCTCCGGCTACGCCGGGGTGCAGAACCCGCTGTTCTTCCGCGAGAACAGCGCGATGCTGTTCGGCGACGCCAAGCAGAGCGTGGAGGACATCCTCCGGGCCCTGGACGCCGACGGCTCCGGGGGCGGCGCGGCCGCGGCCGTCCGGCGGGTGCCGCCGGTGGACCGGGCGGGCGTGTAGCGGGGGCATCGCGCCGCACGCGGACCTCAGGAGGCGCGGCAGGGGGCGTCCGGAGAGAATTTCGCTCCGGACGCCCCCGTCGTGTCGATCCCGCGCCGTCCCGTTCGACCTGGGGTAGAGAGGGTCGGACAGCGACTCCCGTACCGACCCCGCACCAAACCCGTACCAAGGAGAACAGCCATGGCGAAGTACATGTTGATCATGCGTGGCAGCGACGAGACGCGCGAGAAGATGATGGACACGCCCTTCGAGGAGATCCTCGACATCATGGGTCGCTACAACGACGAGCTGATCCGGGCCGGGGTGCTGATCGCCGCCGAGGGGCTCGACGACGCGTCGACGGGCGTGGTGGTCGACTTCACCGGGGAGGCGCCGATTGTCACCGACGGGCCCTACGGTGAGACCAAGGAACTGTTCGGCGGCTTCTACATCCTCGACGTGGCTTCGCAGGACGAGGCGGTCGCCTGGGCGAAGCGGCTGCCGTCCCTCCCGGGGATGAAGATCGAGATCCGGCGGGTGCCGGGCATCGACGAGTTCCCGCAGGACAACAAGTGGATCATCCAGGAGCGGGAATGGCGCGAGCGGACCGGCCAGCTCTGAGCACCGGACCGACCGACGGCGCCGGCGGGTCCGCCGGGCACCTCGACGGCCCGCCGGGCGCCGCCGAGGCCGCCCGGCGGGCCGTCGAGGCCGTCTGGCGGATCGAGTCGGCGCGGATCGTCGGCGCCCTCACCCGCTTCACCGGCGATTTCGACCTCGCCGAGGACGTCGCCCAGGAGGCGGTGGCCGAGGCGCTCGTCGCCTGGGCGCGCGACGGCGAGCCGGCCAGCCCGGTCGGCTGGCTGCTCGCCACCGGCCGGCGTCGCGCCATCGACCGGTTCCGCCGCCGCTCCGCCCTCGACGAGCGCTACGCGGCCCTCGCCGGCCGGCTGACCGAGGGCGGGGCGAGCTCCGGCGCCGAGCCCGCCCCCGCCGAGCCGGACGAGCTGCCGTGGGACCCGGACCTGATCGAGGACGACGTGCTCGCGCTGATGTTCGTCGCCTGCCACCCCGTGCTGTCGCCCGAGGCCCGCGCGGCGCTGACCCTGCGGGTGGTCGCCGGACTGTCCAGCGAGGAGATCGCCCGCGCCCTCCTGGTGCCGGTGCCCACCCTCCAGGCCCGGATCACCCGGGCCAAGAAGACCGTCGCCGCCGCCGGCGTCCCCTTCGCGGTCCCCCCGCCGGAGGAGCGGCGCGAGCGCCTCGGCGGGGTGCTGAGCGTGCTCTACGTGCTCTTCACCGAGGGCTCGACGGCGACCAGCGGGGACCGGCTGCTGCGCACCGACCTCGCCTACGAGGCGATCCGGCTGGCCCGGACCCTGGCCGCGCTGCTGCCCGGGGAACCGGAGGTGTCCGGCCTGCTCGCCCTGTTCGAGCTCACCGCCGCCCGCTTCCCCGCGCGCACCGGGCCCGACGGCGAACCGGTCCTCCTGGAGGACCAGGACCGCCGCCGGTGGGACCGCTCGGCCGTCCGGCGCGGACTGGCCGCGCTCGACCGGGCGACCGCCACCGGCCACGGCCTGGGCCCCTACGGCCTCCAGGCGGCGATCGCCGCCTGCCACGCCGGAGCGCCGTCGGTCGCGGAGACGGACTGGCCCCGCATCGTGCTGCTCTACGAGGCGCTCGGCCGGATCGCGCCCTCCCCCGTGGTCGACCTCAACCGGGCGGTCGCCGTCGCCATGGCCGCCGGACCGGAGGAGGCCCTGCGGATCGTCGACGGGCTGGCCGAGTCCGGCCGGCTGTCCGGCTCCCACCTGCTGCCGGGCGTGCGCGGCGAACTGCTCACCCGCCTCGGCCGCACCGCCGAGGCCCGGTCGGAGCTGGAGCTCGCCGCCCGGATGTGCCGCAACACCCGCGAGCGGTCGGTGCTGCTGCGCAAGGCCGCCGCCCTGGGCTGACCGGCCGTTGGTGGCGCGATCGTCCCCGCCGTCAGGGCACCGGCGTCGCGGTGGAGGCGACCACCGGCGGGCCGGTGATCAGGGTGCCGTCCTCGGCGTACGGCGTGCCGTTCGGCACACAGCCGTGCAGCCCCTTGATCTGCTGCATCATCACCGGCGCCGGCGCGCCCTGGCCCGGGCAGTCGACATGGCCCTGGCCGATGATGTGTCCGACCTCGTGGTTGACGGCGAGCGCGTGGTAGAGCTCGGGCTTGCCGGTGTAGAACTCGGACAGCTCCTGCCAGCGCTTGAGGTTGATGACGACCTGCTTGCCCGCGGCGCAGTTCACCCAGCCGCCGGTGTCCAGGCCGTACTGTCCGCAGATCCGGTCGGTGGACTGCGGGGTCGCCAGGTACACGGTGAAGTCCACCGGGTCGGCGTCCACCCGCTGGAAGGCCCGCTCACCGCCGGCGGCCCAGCCGCGCCGGGTGTCCCCGAGCACGGCGTCCACCTCGGCGGCGAACTGCGCGGGCGTGACCTTCAGCCCGTTCTCCGCCCGTACCTTGTACCGGTAGAGGCGCTCCCCGGAGCCGACCCGCTCGGTGCCGCCGGGCGCCGTGGTGAAGGCCAGGGGTTTCGGCGCGGCCTCCGCCCACGGCCGCCACCACCAGGTGCCCGCCGCCACGGCGGCGAGGACCACCAGGGCGATCGCCCCGTACCTCGCCCGCCCCGCGGGCAGCCGGGCCGTCACCCGGCCCACCGGGCGACGGCCCCGCGTATGGAGCGGCGGAAGGCCGGGGCCGCGGCGGGCACGGCGGCCCGGGAACGGCCCCGTCCGAGGTGGATCAACACATCGTTCATACCGAATAGGACGATTCGAGACCCTTCCGCGGTTCACCCGATCTTGGTCGGGTTCCCCGGGGCGGTCACGCTCGGGGCCGTGCCGACGCCCGCCGCCCCGGCGGGGGTCCCGCGTGTCGGCTCACCGACATCCCGTCCGCCGGCTCACCGGGGGTCCCGGTCGAACAGCCGCTTCGACCAGCGGTGGCCGAGCACCGTCAGGCCCAGGCACCAGGCGACGGCGAGCCAGCCGTTGTGGCCGATGCCGGTGCCGAGCAGCAGTCCGCGGAGGGTCTCGATGGCGGGGGTGAAGGGCTGGTACTCGGCGATCGGCCGGAACCAGCCCGGCATGGCGTCCAGCGGGACGAAGGCACTGGAGACCAGTGGCAGGAAGATCAGCGGCAGCGCGTTGTTGCTGGCCGCCTCGGCGTTCGGGCTGACCATGCCCATCCCGACCGCGATCCAGGTGAGCGCCAGGGCGAACAGGGTGAGCAGCCCGAACGCGGCGAGCCACTCCAGCACCGTGGCGTCCGTGGAGCGGAAGCCGATGGCAACGCCGACGGCGCCGACCAGCACGACGCTGAGCACCGCCTGCAGCACGCTGCCGACGACGTGCCCGGTCAGTATCGACCCGCGGTGGATCGCCATCGTCCGGAAGCGGGCCATGATGCCCTCGGTCATGTCGTTGGAGACCGAGACCGCCGTGCCGACCGTGGTGCCGCCGATGGTCATCAGCAGGATGCCCGGGACCAGGTAGGCGATGTACGCGGAGCGGTCGGCGCCGGCACCGCCGATCCCCGCGCTCATCACGTCGCCGAAGACGTAGACGAAGAGCAGCAGCAGGACGACCGGCGTGAGCAGCAGGTTCAGGGTCAGCGACGGGTAGCGACGGGCGTGCAGCAGGTTGCGCCGCAGCATGGTCGACGAGTCGCGGACGGCGAGGGAGAGGGAACTCATCGGACGACCTCCTGGGTCTGGTGCGGCGGAGTGGGACCACCGGTCAGGGCGAAGAACACGTCGTCGAGGTCGGGGGTGCGGACGGTCAGCTCGTCGGCCTCGACGCCGGCGGCGTCCAGCCGGTCGAGGATCGCGCGCAGCCGGCGCTGGCTGCCGTCGCCGGGGATCCGCAGGGTCAGGTCCGCGTCGTCCCGCTCGGCGTCCGCCAGCGCGGCGGCGGCCGCACGGTGGGCGGCCGGGTCGGTGAACCGCAGCCGGATGTGTCCGCCGGGGACCAGCCGCTTCAGCTCCTCGGCCGTGCCCTCGGCGACGATCCGGCCGCCGTCGATCACCGCGATGCGGTCGGCCAGTTCGTCGGCCTCGTCCAGGTACTGGGTGGTGAGGAAGACGGTGGCGCCCTCGGCGACGAGTTCGCGGACGATCCCCCACATGGTGTGGCGGCTGCGCGGGTCGAGGCCGGTGGTCGGCTCGTCGAGGAAGATGATCCGCGGGTTCCCGACCAGGGTCATGGCGATGTCGAGGCGGCGCTTCATGCCGCCCGAGTAGCCGGAGGCGGGCTTCTTGGCGACGTCAACCAGGTCGAACCGGGCCAGGAGCCCGGCGGCGACCCGGCGGCCCTCCCGGCGGGACAGGTGGTGCAGGTCCGCCATCAGCAGCATGTTCTCCTCCCCGGTGATCAGCCCGTCCACCGCGGAGAACTGCCCGGTGACGCCGATCGCGGCGCGGACCCCGTCCGGCGATTCGGCGAGGTCGTGGCCGGCGACCTGGGCGTGCCCGCCGTCGGCCGTGACGAGGGTGGAGAGGATCTTCACCGTGGTGGTCTTGCCGGCGCCGTTGGGCCCCAGCAGCGCGAAGACCGAGCCTGCCGGGATCCGCAGGTCGATGCCGTCGAGGACGGTCCGGTCGCCGTAGGACTTGCGCAGGCCGACCGCGGTGACGGCGGCGGGCGGCGGAGGGGAGTCGGGCCGCCTGGACGCGGGCATGACAATCGAAGGCATGTGGTCCTCCTGTTCGGGGACTCGGTGACGACGGACTGGTGGCTGGGGACTACTGGCTACTGGCCGGGGCTGGGGGCTGGTGACGGTTCGGGGCGTTCGGAGGCCGGGTGGGGAGCGGAGCCGCGGGATCAGGGCTTGGCGCGGAGGACGTCGATGTTGCCGTACCGGGTGCGGGCGCGGACCTCGACGGTGTCCTCGGACTTCCCCGGGGCGTCGGAGGCGTCGAGCATGTTGCGCACCTGGCCGGAGGCCGAGCCGAGGTCCAGCCAGGCCGCCGTGCCCTCCCGGATGCCGACCTCGATGGCACCGTAGGAGGTCTCCAGCTGGACACTGCCCCGGGCCACCTCGCCGATGCGCAGGGTGCCGTGGGCGGTGGTGGCGGCGACCGAGCCGCCGGCCCGCCGGACCTCGATGTCGCCGTTGGCGCCGCTCACCCGCAGATCGCCGTTGGCGAGGTCGACGGTCGTAGTGCCGTGCGTGTTCTTCAGGACCGCGGCGCCGTCGATCCGGCCGATCCGCAGACTGCCGGAGCTGGTGGTGATCTCCGCCTCGCCCTCGATCCGGTCCACGGTGATCGAGCCGTGCGCGGCGGCCAGCCGCAGCGGGCCGGTGGTGTCGAAACGGACATCCCCGGAGGAGGTCTTCACCTCGGTCTCGCCCAGCCGCCCCTCGCCCAGTACCTGGGCCCAGGCGCCGCTCACCTCGATCCGCGAGTCCGCGGGCAGCTCGACCGTGACGTCCACGGTGCCGACGCGGCCGACCAGGTAGCGCGGCTTGGGCGTCCGTACGGTGAGGACCCCGGCGGCGTAGCCGACCTCGGTCTGCTCGGCGGACCGCACGTCGAGGTCCTTCTTCGGATCGCGCGGCCGCACCTCGACGACGGTGTCCGGCCGGTCGACGGCGATGAAATGGATGGAACCGGCCTCGACGTGCGCGGTGACGGCGATCGGGTCGGGAGTGTCGAACGAAGGCATGGTGATCCCGTCCTCGGGGTCTCGGGTGGCGGCCTGGTGGGTCGGTCCGGCAGCTGGTGCTACCGGTGGACAGTGCTACCGGTGGACCGGCCCGACCTCGCGGCGCGGGGTCTCGGCGTACGCGATGAGCTTCATGACGCCATGATGGCACCATGATGACGCCAAGCGCAAGCCTTTTATGTGCCCGAGTGGCTCAGGTCCGGCGACACCCACCCTCCATCCGGGCGCCTATGGCAGCCTCGGGCCGGTGGCACCATGGCGCCGGACGGCTCCGGGACCGGATCGGACTACGTGGCACTGCCCTCCGAGCGGCCCCGGGGCGACACTGGCGCCACTTCGACGCCAGATGACACCAGCCGCGGCACACCTCAGGCGCGGCCGGCCGCCTGCTCGTCCGCGCCCACCAGCAGCCAGCGCGCCGGCAGCTCGATCCGGTCACCGTCCGCCGTGAACTCCGTGGTGGCCAGCGGCAGCTCACCGGAGTCCAGGACCGCGAACCCGGCCGCGCCGAACAGCTCCGCGAACGCCCCGTCGGCCACCTCGGCGGGGGCCAGCCCGTGGGCGAACACCGGGCGCAGCTTCGGCGGCGGCCCGGCCGGCCCCGCGGCCAGGTCCGCCAGGACCCGCTTGGCCGCTTCGGCCAGCTCGACCACGAACGCCCGGCCGCGCCGCCCGGCCAGCACCGCGACGGCCTCGGCGACCGGCCCCCGGTCGGCCGGATCGCTCTGGTGGATCACCCCGCGCAGATAGAGGTTGACGTCGCCGAGGCGGTCGTGGAGCGCGCGGACGGCTCCGGCGTCGGTGGCGTCCAGCCGGGCGTACTCGGCCAGTCCGGCCGGGTCGTTCCGCCGGGCCAGCTCCACGGCGGCCTCCGACAGGTCGACCCCGAGCACCCGGCCGAACCGTCCGGCCAGGAAGCGCGTCTGCGTCCCGCTGCCGCAGCCGAGGTCGACCACCGGCAGCTCCGGGTCGACCAGCCCCGGCCGGAACAGCGCGAGGTGGCGCTCCGCCACCAGGGCCGCTTCCGCGTCCCAGATCACCGCCCCGGGCTCGTCCGGCGCATCCCGCCAGAAACCCTCCCAGGCACCCAGGTACCGACTCGTCACACTCATGACGGAGACCTCCTAGCGTCACCCACAGTGGCCGCAATGTATCCGCCGGTCGTCGCGCCCAAGGGCCGCAACGGCACGGGGAGGACGCCGGGGTGGGAAACACTCACCCTGCGGGTGATGGCACCTCGTACGGGGTTGACCAGTACGAGGAACGGACTCCGCACCGGGCCGGTGGCGCGGGCCCGGCGGCGCGAATGCACGCCAGGGCGCCACCCCCTCCACAAGAGCAACCGCCGACGCGCTGTGCACCACCGCTGTCCCGGCGGACGCCGCCTTCACCGTCACTGCGGCCGTGTCACCGCGCATACGGGTGAAGTGCTCGACGTTTCGCCGCTGGCTCAGGGCGCCGACCGACGATGGTGATCACCAGACCCCGCCACCGGTTCGCGGTGGCCTCACCGTTGGGAGTGCAGCATGGCCGGTTGGAGCTACGAAGACTGCGGGACTCCGGAGGGCACCCTCCTGATCCGCTCCATCAGCGTGACCCCCGATCCGCCGAGGCCGGGCCAGGGCCTGACCATCAGGGTCGGAGGGGACGTCCAGAAGCTGCTCGACGACGAGGCGTACGTCGAGATCACGGTGAAGCTCGGGCTGATCAAGGTCCACCAGAAGCGGCAGACCCTGAAGGAGTTCTTCGCCGAGTGGGGTGCGTCGGTGCCGTCGGCGACGGGACGGTTCGATGTCGAGTTCTCCAAGACGCTGCCGAGGGAGATCCCGGCGGCCAAGTTCAAGATTCGGCTCGAGGCCTTCACCGGGCGCGAGGAGGACGTCTTCTGCCTGGAGTTCACGGTCGACTTCGGGCAGCGGCCCTGACCCGCAAGGGCACCCCTGGCCTGATCGGCACCGCGAGGTCCACCGTCCGGCCGGCCCGTCCCGGCGACGGAACGCCTCAGGTCGCGGCCGGATGACCAGGTCAGGCAGCATCCACGCGATCGGCCGAACAGTCTCTGCCCAGCCCTACCCCACCGACAGTTCCCGCCGCCGCTCTGCCCTGGCGCGGCGTCCGAGAGAGGCCGTACCAGGGCAGAGCGGTCAAGCGCCGAGCGTGCTCACTACCTCTTGCCCTGCTTGTTCAGGAAGTCGTTGTACTTGTTGATGCCGTCAACGTGCGAGCGGCCACTCATTTCCTTACGACGTGGTGCGCGAATGGAGTCAGGGTTGGTGCAGATGCAGCGTGGTGCCGTGATCGATGATCTGTGGATGCGTCCGTTGAAGCACGGCTATACCAACCGCACCGTCGGCGACGGATCGGTGGTGGAGAAGACCTACGAAGGCCCCGATGCGGGGCTCCGCCGTGCGCGGGAGCACACGCTGCTGACCCGGTTGCAGGGGAAGTTGCCCGTGCCCCCGGTACATGGCCTGGACAACGGGATCCTCACCCTCGGGTTCGTCACCGGTACTCCGGGCCAGGACCTGATCGACGCTGGTCGCGCGGCGCAGGTCCTGGAGGCATGTGGGACGCTGCTGCGCCGCATCCATGAGACCGCGCCGAGCGTTCTCGGGGCGGGTGCCCAGGATGCCGGGCAGGTGCTCGTCCACGGGGACTTCGGGCCCAACAACATGCTCCTGGACCCGGTGACGTTCCAGGTCGCTGCCGTGGTCGACTGGGAGTTCGCCCACCTCGGCGATGCGGTCGAGGACCTGGCCTGGTGCGAGTGGATCGTACGGATGCACCACGCCGAGCACCGCCAGGCGCTCGACCGCTTCTTCCACGCCTACGGCGGGCCGGTGCCCGCGTGGCCGGTTCGCCAGGCGGCCATGCTGGCCAGGTGCGCAGAGCTGGAGCTGTTCTGCCACCGCTGGGAGTCGAACGGCCCGGGAGTCAGGCAGTGGCAGGAGCGCGCTGCCACGACAGCGGGCTGGCAGGAGTAGCCCACGTGTCGGCCGGGCACGGGAGCGGCCGTGACGTGAGGAAGGCCGTGCGGGTTGGGTCTGTTGTGACGCAATCCCTGACCCGCACGACCTTGTCCCATCCTATCCTCACCGGCCTGCCACGCCGTCGACTCGGCTCGCTGATCAACAAGTTGGCCCCGGCATGGACGGCCTCGGAGGAGGGAGGACTGCACGAGCAGCGGGGTCGTGACCGCCTGCGTGCTGCCGGGGCGGGACCGAATCACCAGCTGGTGTTCACCGACCGGGTCATCGCCACGCTGGTCGTCCTGCGCTTCCAGCTCCCGCACGCGGCCTTGGGCGTGCTCTATGGGCCGGGGCGTTCCGCCCCGGGCGGATGCACGACCGGACGGCGGTGCGCACAGAGGGAATCGCCGACCTGTTCAGGCAGTTCCCACAGGTCAAAGCCAAGGTCGACGCCGGATACCGGGGCCTGGCGAAGGAGCTTCCCGACCAGCTCCAGGCCCCGCCGCTCAAACCGAAGAAGGACGCGACGCCCGAAGAAGTCGCCGCCTGGAACGCGGAACGCCACCAACAGTCGTCGGAGCGGATCTGCGTGGAGCACCCCAACGCCGAGCACGAGCAGTGGCGCGCCCTGCAACGCTTCCGCGGCCGCCGCGAAGACTTCGACGAGACCTGCACAGCCGTAGCCGGCCCGGTCTCCGACCGCGCTGCCGAGAGGTGATCACTCATCAGACAACCCGCCAGGCCGACACGCCCTGACCTCAATCGCGCACAGCGCCGTTAGAAGGCCGATGCAGATGATCTCGCGGACGCGTCGAAGAGGTGGTCCGGCCAGGCGGAGCGGGCCGGCGGCGGGAGCCGAGGTCCGCGAAGGCGCCGAGGCCGGCTTCGCGCAGGTGGGCGAGGATGTGGTCGCGGCGGGCTGGGAGCTGGACAGTACCGGGCGCTTCCGACGATCACGCCGGTCGGCGGGCACAGCGCGGTCCACCGTCCACGCCGGACGGCGTAGACGGTGGACCGGCCGATCTTGAGGGTGCGGCGGCTCTCGGTCATGCTGACGCTGTCGTCGACCAGACAGCGCGGCATGGCCGGCTCGGCTAGGCCGAGCACCCTGTGATCGCTGTTTACCGCCAATCTGCGGCGATCTTGTAGGACCACTTGAAGTCGGCGTACACGGTCCCGTCATCGTCGAGAATCCGGCTTTGGACAGCGTAAGTGCCGGAGCGGGCCAGCACGCCCTCGGGCATCTCCTCGGTCGTGAGCTCCTTCTTGTACGGTCGTCCCTCAGGAGAGGGACCGTACGAACCGAGGGTGCCTTCCAGCTTGTCCACCTTCACGCCCGCGCGCTTGACCAGGTGTACGTACGTGTACCGCGAGATGTCGCCGGGATTGACACGGAACTCCACGCCGAGGCTGTACTCCGCGCCTTCCTTGAAGACGACCGGATTGGTCAGGAGGCCAGTGTCGGCAGGGTCCAGCCGCAGCCGTTCACTCCCTTCCGAACTCACCGTCAGCGCCAGCAGAACGAACTTGGGCTCTTCACTCATCGGAATCTCCAACATACGTACGGTCAACGGAAGGACGGTCCAACCATCCCGAAATCACCGGCACCACCCCCAACGCACCGCGCGCCGCCACAGGTCGGCCTTCACGGCGGACCGCAGGCTGCCCCACAGGGGTCCCGAATGGCGCCTCACCCTGTCCACGGCCGAGGAACTGATTGTGTGTCGAGATTGCCAGTACAGCGTCAGAAGTCCTGACCATTTGTCATGACCTTCGCACCTTGGAGTGAACCTTGCCCCACCTTGAATACAGCGCGACCAGGCTCTGCTATGCGAGCGAACCCGCGGCAGATCAGACAATCGACACCGACCGGCCGTGGGCCTACCGCCGACCCGCAGGGGCCTGAAAAGGCAGGCGCGGATGATCTCGCGGACGGCATCGAAGAGGTGGTCCGGCGTGTGCACCCCGACGCGGACGTCGACGACGACCGGACCGGAGAGTCGTCGGCACAGGACTTCTACATCGCCAGCCGCGTCTGCTCGGTCGGCGACAGCAGGCCCGAGCACCTCACCTTCTCGGACGGCTTTCGGGTACGAGCGCGCACCCGACCTCCCGCCGGGCGCTCGCGCCCGGGGCACCCGGCGCTGGCGGGGTTGAGGTCCTGGCGGGGTTCGGCCGCGCTCTCGTCGGCGCACCGAAGTTGATCAATATGGGCCGTTGACGCCCGCAGCCGCAGCCGGCCCGCTTGGACGGGACACGCGAGGCGCGACCGCCTCGCCCGCTCGGACTGGAAGAGCGGTCGATTGGCCCCTGGACGAGTGGATCCGAAGTGCCCGATGGTGTCTGGCAGCCGGCTGGCATCATGGGAGTCCGATCCTGAAGGAGTGCCGACCGCGTGAGACTCATCTGCGACCCCGTGCACGGCGAAGTGGATCTCACGGCGTCGGCAGAGGAACTGAACCGTTTGGCGGCCGCGGTGGCCGAGGGCGAGGGGCTGCTCAGCTCCACGCCCTCGGCGGGCAGCGACGCCCTGGCGGGGATCGAGGTCAAGAAGACCGCCGGCCCCGGTGTCCTTGTCCATCTGGATTCCGAGCGACAGGTCCTTGTGATCAGTGGTGACTCCGCCGGCAGGACGGTGCTTGCGGAAAACCTGCGCGGCATGGCTTCCGCCGAGGACGGCGGTCACCTTCACATCGACTACTTCCCCGGGCACTTCTACCTTGCTGAAGGGTCGCTGCCGTTGGTGGTCAACAGCCCGCACGGAGGCATGCCAACCCGTTGAGGTCGTTGCGCGGTCCGGCGGTCACGCAGGTGCCGGGGACGATCGCCGTACCGCCGCCGAGGGCCTTCAGGGTGCCCGGGCACACCAGAGTCGAGCACGGTCGACCTGCCCGTGCCCGGGCGGGTGGCGGCGGGCGCGCCGAGGATACTTCCGCCGGACACCCGGACACCCGGACACCCGGACACCCGGACACCCGGCGGCGGTCGGCGGACCGACCGCCGCCGGGCGGTTGCGGAGTCAGGCGAGCTTCTGGCAGAGCAGCGCGTACGGCCGCGCCGCCCAGAGCTGCCACCAGGGCTGGCTGTACGCCACACCGGCGATGAACTCGTCGTCCGCGCACTGGCCCTTGCCGAAGCCGTACGCGAAGTCGCCGCCGCCGGCCACCGCCGGGCGGTTGTCGCCGTTGTCGAACCACAGGGTGCGGCTCGCCGTGCCGAGCGGGGTGGCGGACTCGGCGCAGAGCACGCCGAGCGTCCGGCCGTTGCGGCTGTAGCCGGAGACGAAGGAGCCGGCGGGGCACTGCGCCTTGGCGTAGCCCGGTGCCCAGTCGGTGTTCACGTACGTCCCGCCGTGGTCGACGAGGTAGCCGTGGTTCGCGCCCCAGAGGTTCGCGCGGGTGACGTCGCTGCACAGGCCGTTGTCACTGCCGTGGGCGAGGCCCAGCAGCCGGCTGCCGTCGGGGCAGGAGGCCTTGAGGGCCGACGGGTCCCAGTCGGGCCGGGTCCGCAGGTAGGCGGACTGGTTGTCGTCGATCAGGCTCGCGCTGAGCGTGGTCCAGTTCACCAGCGGCACCGGGGACTGCCCGGCGCTCCAGGAGGTGATCGGCCACTCGCGGTGGAAGGCGAGGAACGGCAGGTCCTGTTCGAGGATCGGCGTGCCGAGGATGACGAGGCGGGCCATCAGCGCCCCGTTGATGTCGAGTCCGCCGTAGAGGGCGATCGTCCCGTTGATCTCCGGCTCGGGGTGGGTGGCGTCCAGGAGCACCGAACCGTTCACCGCCACCCGCAGGTACGGCTCGATCGACGCCTTCACGCCGACCGTGTCGTAGAGGGCGACGGAGGCCTCGGCGAGCAGCCCGGCCTTCGCCGTGGCGGAGCCCCGGAGGTCGAGGCGCAGCGGGGAGACGGTGGACGTGCCGGGGTCGGTGGTGGTGGTCCAGCCCGGGCCCTTGACGTAGTCGGAGTGGACGCCCCAGGTGCCGTCGTACGCCTGCTCCGCGTCGAGGGTGACGGTGCCGTCGGCGCTGATGTCGGCGTAGAGGGTGAAGGCCAGGTTGATCACCACGGGCAGGACGCCGACCATGACCACCGGGCTGGCGCTGTACGAGGCCAGGGCGATCCGGACCGGGCCGGTGCTGCCGGTGAGGGCGGCGCTGACGTGCCAGTCGGCGTGGGCGCCCAGGGTGAAGCCGATCCGGGCCTGCTGCGGGTCGATCAGGCCGAGGCCGCCCCGGTAGGAGAAGTCGACGGCCGGGTGGAGTTCGACCGAGCCGGAGAGCCTGGCCGAGGAGCCGCCCGGCAGCGGGACGGTGGCGTCGGCACTCAGCCCGAGGCCGCCGGAGACCGAGCCGCTGCCGGAGGTCGGGCCGAGGTCGGTGGTGACCTGGAGGCCGCTGATCCACGGCTTGACCTCGAAGGCGGCGGGGCTTATCGCGCTGTGCAGGTCGGCGCTGGTCGCGCCGAGCAGTTCGGGGAGGGTCGCCGGGCGGGTGGTGACGGCCACCGTCCCGTCGGCGGCCGGCTGGACGCCGGTGACGGCGACCAGTGCGCCGTGCGGGGCGGCCGGGGTGGGCGGACTGTCGATCAGCTGGCCCGGCCGGACGGCGGCCGCGGCGGACTCGGCCTGGGCGGATTCCGGGTTGGCCGCTTCGGTCTCGGCCGCTTCGGTCTTGGCCGCCCCCTTGGCGGAATCCGCCCCGGCCGGGGCGAGCACGGCGGTGCCGGCCTTCGGGTCGTAGGAGGAGAGCGCGAGCGCCGGGGCCGCGGTGGTGGTCGCGGGCGCGCTGCCCTGCGCCGGCGTCACCACGGTGGCCTCGGAGGTGGTGCCGGTGGCCGGCGGGGCCAGCGTCGTGGGAACGCCGGGCACGCCGGGCGCGTCGGGGGCGTCGGGGGCGTCGGCGCGGGCGGAGGCGGTGGTGGCGGGCGCGGTGGCCGTGGTGGTCGTGGTGGGCGCCGGTCCGGCCGCGGTGGCCGAGGTCGCGCCCAGGATGCTGCCGCAGAGGAGGAGCACGGTCGTTGTCGCGGCGGCTGACAGCGTCAGCTTGCGCACGGTCACGTGGAGGGTCCCTTCGTGTCAACGGTGCGGTGGTGGTGCCGACTTGTGGTCGGCCGGGTCGCCGGTGGCTCCGGCAGCCGGGAAGCTAGCAGGCGGCGGAGGGCGTCTCCTGGTGCTATGTGACGTTTCACAGGTCGCGATCATCAAGATGTCATGTCCCCGCCGTTGAAGCTTTGCCCGGTGCTCGCCGCCCCGGGAGGGCCGGGGCGGCCGACCGTCATGGCCGAGCGGTCGACCCGGGTGACCGCCCCGGCCGGGGCGCGCGCGGACGGCGGACCGTGAACGGCGGGGCCGCGGACGGCAGGACCGTGAACGGCGGGACCGGTCGCATCGTGATTCCCCTCGGCAGGCGGCGCACACGGGAGTCGGGCGCGCGGGCCGTTCAGCCGGACGGCGCGGAATCGACACCGCACGCTCCTTCACTGAACTCGCGCGCCCCGAGGGCGACAAGCCGCCCGCCGGGGGCGCTCGGGGGCGCGACGGAGCACTCGCGCGAAGCGCGCGAGACCGCCCGCGGACACGGGTGCGCCGACCCGGGGGAGGCTCGCCCCGACCGACGGTGCCCCCGGGCGGGCCGCGGGAGGCGCGTCCGCACGCCGGGCGACCGCGGGAGGGGCGGGGGCCCAACGGCCGTACGTCAACACAACGATGACGAAGTTCACCTGCCGGGGTGGAGTAGCGGGCAAATCCGTCAGTAGGCCAACTGTCCCGTCCTGTCTGGGTGCTAAGACTACGAAGCATGCGCCACAGGGCGCGGTGGTCGACCGGGACGGGCCGGCGCGGGAGGAGGCGGGGCGGATGCGGGTGAGTGGAGAGAGCCGGACGGTTGCCGTGGCCGGGGTGGATTTCGGCTGGGGCAGCTCCGGGAAGCTGAGCGCGGTACTGGCCGCCCTGCAGGCCCGCGGCGGCGAGCGGACCAGGTTCGTCGGGCTGGCCTCGGGGCTGGGTCGGCCGGTGCTGGCGGGCTCGCCCGTGGAGCGCTGGTTCGACCTGCCGGACGCGGAGCCGGAGCGGGAGCTGGCGCGGATCGTCCGGGAGCAGCGGGTCGCGGCGGCGCTGGTGGTGCTGGACGGCGGGCTCGCGCGGGCCCTCGGCGACTGCGGGGTCCCGGTGGTCTTCGTGGACAGCCTGCCGTTCCTCTGGACGGAGGGGGACCGCGCCGAACTCCCCCTGGACGCCGAGGTCTACTGCGCGCAGCGGTGCGTCGACCTGCCGCCGGAGTGCACCGGGGTGCTGGCCGACGTACGGCGGCTGCGCTGGGTGGACGCGGTGATCGCCGGGGGCGGGGCCGGCCGGCGCGCCGTTCCCGGGCCTCGTCCGCGCCGGGCGCTGGTCAGCCTGGGCGGGCTGCGCGCGCCCCAGCTCGACGACTGGGCGAGCTATCCGCAGCTGGTGCTGCCCGCCGCGCTGGAGGCACTGGCCGCGTCCGGGGTCGAGGAGGTGCACGTCGCCGGGAACCTCCCGGCCTGGCTGGCCGGGCAGTTGGTGGACTCCTGTCCGGTACCGGCGGCCACCACGGTCGGCGCGCTCGCCCACGAGGACTTCCTCCACCGCCTCGCCGAGTGCGACGTGCTGCTCGCCTCTCCCGGGCTGACCACGCTGCTGGAGGC
This sequence comes from Streptomyces sp. XY431, assembly GCF_001279805.1. Classification (NCBI taxonomy): domain Bacteria; kingdom Bacillati; phylum Actinomycetota; class Actinomycetes; order Kitasatosporales; family Streptomycetaceae; genus Streptomyces; species Streptomyces sp. XY431. The sequence continues at coordinate 28,169 of NZ_LGDO01000391.1, read as the reverse complement.
CGGTCGGCTGGCCGTGCCGACGGTCTGCCTGCCGCCGCAGAACCTCAGCCAGATCTTCAACGGCCGTTTCCACGAGCGGGCCGTGGGCGGCGGGACACGCGTGGTCTGGCCGAAGGAGGTGTTCACCGAGGAGGAGGCGCTGGCCCTGCGGGCCGGCGGCGAGGGGCGCGCGCTCGACCTCATCTACGGCGGCATCGCCCGGGCCGCCCAGCAGCACCGGCGCGCCACCTCCGCCGCGGTGCGGGGCCTGGTCGCCGAGGCGCTGCGCCGGGTGGAGCGGGAGCCCGGCACCGACTGGGGCGCGCTGACGGCGGAGGTCGGCACCGGGGGCGCCGCCCAGGTCGCCGACGCCATGGTCGAAGTCCTGGGGGCCGTCGGCCCCGCCCGCTGATCCGTCCGACCGCTCCGACCACCACGCCGACGAAAGGGTCCGGGTGTCCGCCACCACGCCGACGCGCGCTCGCTACCTGTTCATCCGCATCCTCGAAGCCTGCAACGCCGACTGCTTCATGTGCGACTTCGCGCTCTCCCGCGACACCTTCCGCTTCTCCCGCTCCGACTTCGCCGAGCTGCTGCCCCAGGCCAGGGCCGCCGGGGTCGGGTACGTCCGCTTCACCGGCGGCGAGCCGCTGATGCACCCGGACGTCGTGGAGCTGGTGCGCGCCGGCGCCGAGGCGGGCATGCGGATGTCGCTGATCACCAACGGCTCGATGCTTCCGAAGCTCGTGAAGGACCTCGCCGCGGCCGGGCTGGCCCAGGTGATCGTGAGCCTCGACGGCGCCTCGGCGGCCACCCACGACACCTACCGCCGCTCCCCCGGCATGTTCGACGCCGGGCTGCGGGGCCTGCGGATGGCCGGCGAGCTGGGGGTGCTGCCGCGCGTCAACACCGTCGTCGGGCCGCACAACTACACCGAGATGCCGGAGCTCCGGCGGGTGCTGACGGAGGCCGGGGTACGGCAGTGGGAGCTGTCCGCGCTCAAGCTGGACCGCTCGATCCGCTACCCCGACCCGGACCATGTGCGGGCGGTCTGCGACCCGCTCTACACGGCCGGTCCGCAGAGCGAACTCGTCCCGATGGGCAAGCGCTTCTACGGCGACACCCCGGAGGAGCAGTGGCACTACTTCGAGGAGTCCACCCCGCCCCGGGCCTCGCTGCCGCTCTGCCACGTCACGGACGACGTGATCTACATCGACGGCCGGCGCGGCCGGATGCACGCCTGCAGCTGCATCCCGCACCGGGAGGACGCCGACGGCCCCGGGGGCGCGCCGATCCGCGAGAACGGCGCGCTGCTCCTGGACACCCCGGCCTTCCGGGAGCACGCCGACCACTTCCGCACGCACGGGCCCCGGATGTGCAGCGGCTGCTCGACCACGGCGGCCGGCTACAGCGACGACGTGGCCCGGCTCGGGGAGGTGGCACCGTGGCGGTACTGACCACCGCTCCGGCGGCGCCGACCACCGGCCCGACGGTGCTGCTCGCCTGCCGCGAGCAGCAGTTGGACTCCGTGCTGGCGCTGCGCCGGGTGGCCGCCCATCTCGGCGACCTGCCCCGGTCGACCGACAACGGGCACGCGCTGCCGGGCCAGACCCTGCCCGGCGCCGCGCTGGTCTGCGACGAGGAGGCGACGACCGCGCGCCTCGCCCGGCTCGGGGTGCCGGTACTGCACCTGCGCTCGGCCCCCGGCAGCGCCCTCGCCCCGCTCCCCGCCGACCGGATGCTCACCCGCGCCCAGTGGCCCGGCTGGCTGGAGCGCCCGGCCGGCGAGCGGCCCACCGGACTGCTGGCGCCGGCCCGGCTGAGCCGTCGGCGGGAACGGCGCGGCACCCTGCTGCTGCTCTCGCTCTGGGCCGTCCCGCCGCCCGAGGCCGAGGCCTTCGCCACCGGGCCGCTGCCCGCGCTCGTCCGGGAGGCCGTCCGCCGTACCGGTTCCTGCGCCGTGGTCGGGGACACCGGGCTCGACCCGGTCCGCGAGGCCATCGCCGGCCTGCCCGGGGTGACGGTCGACGCGGCGACCGAGGCCGACGCCGACGAACTGCACGCCCGCGCCGAACTCCTGCTCGCCTCGCCGACGTGGGGAGCCGTCGCGCTGGCCCAGGCCCGGCGCGCACCGCTCGCCTTCCTCCCCCCGCTCGGCACCGCCCAGCGGGAGCTCGCCGAGCGGGTCACCCGGCTCGTACCGGTGCCCCGCGCCGCCGACCCCACCGATCCCGCGCTCTGGCAGCCGCCGTCGGCCGAGGAGCAGTGGGGCGCCGTCGGCCCCGGGCTCGACGATCTGCGCGGCGCGCAGGGCGTCGCCCGCACCGTCCGCCAACTCCTGCTCGCACCGCCGTAGTCGGCACCCCCGCCGCAGTCGCCGCAGTCGCCGCGCCCACCGCCGTCGGCCGACGTCCCCCCTCGCGAGGAGCCACGCCATGTCCCACGCCGCCCCCACCGACCGCGAAGACACCACCGGACCGCCCCCGGCCAGGCCCGCCCCGGACCGGGCCGAGTGGGACGACTGGCGCTGGCACATGCGCAAGCGCGTCAACACCCTCGAGAAGGCCCGGGAGTGGATCAACCTCACCGAGGACGAGGAGCGGGCCATCGCCGGGGTGGCCGGCCGCTACCGCTGGAGCATCACCCCGTACTACGCCTCGCTGATGGACCCGGACGACCCGAGCTGCCCGGTCCGCCAGCAGGCCGTGCCCGCCGCCGAGGAGCTGCTGGAGTTCCCCGGCGCCGAGGTCGACCCGGTCGGGGACACCCTCTACCGGCGCACCAACCGGGTGGTGCACAAGTACCCGGACCGGGTGATCCTGCTCGTCACCGAGGCCTGCCCGGTCTACTGCCGGCACTGCACCCGCAAGTTCCACACCACCGACCTCCAGGGCAGCTACTTCCGGGACGACGAGGGCGGCGCCTACGACGAGGACCTCCGCTACATCGCCGAGCACCCGGAGATCCGGGACGTGCTGCTCACCGGCGGCGACCCGCTCTCCTACCAGGACGGCCGACTGGAGGAGATCGTCGCCGGGCTGCGCGCCATCCCCAGCGTGGAGATCATCCGGATCGGCTCGCGCTTCCCGGTGCTGCTGCCGCAGCGGATCACCGAGGAGCTCTGCACGATGCTCTCCCGCTACCACCCGGTGTGGCTGAACACCCACTTCAACCACCCCAAGGAGATCACCCCGGAGTCGGCCGCCGCCGTGGACCGGCTGCTGCGCCACGGCATCCCGGTCGGCAACCAGACCGTGCTGCTGCGCGGGATCAACGACGACGTCCCGACCATGCGCCGGCTGATGACCGAACTGCTGCGCATCCGGGTCCGCCCGTACTACCTGTACCACTGCGACAACGTCACCGGTGTCGCGCACTTCATGACTTCCGTCGAGAAGGGCTGGGAGATCATGGAGGGCCTCCAGGGCCACATCACCGGGTTCGGCGTCCCGCAGTACGTGCTCACCACGAAGATCGGCAAGATCCCGGTCTCCCGCCCCTCCTTCACCGAGACGCCCGACGGCGGCCTGCTGCTGCACAACTTCCGCGGCCAGCAGCTGCTCGTCGACGCGACGACGCACCCGATCACGGAGACGGACGCCCGATGACCCTCCACCAGCGGCAAGGCCAGCGCTTCCTCCCCTACGGCGCCAACTACCTCGACTGGTCCGACATGGCGGAGCTCAAGGAGGTGATCGACCACCAGGTGCTGTTCCGCTACCAGACCGAGCAGGAGAGCATGGCCTCCCGGCTGGAGCGCCGTGTGGGCGAGCGGCTCGGCGTCGCCCACACGCTGGCCGTGCACAACTGCACGGAGGCGCTGCGGCTGGCGCTGATCTCCACCCGCCCCTCGATCGGCGACCCGGTGTACATCCCGGCCGTCACCTTCGTCGCCGTGGCCGGAGCGGTGCTGTCCTGCGGGCTGGTCCCGGTGCTGGTCGACGCCGACGAGTCGCTCGCCCTGGACCGGACCCTGCTGCCGCCGGACGCCCAGCGGGTGATCGTGGCCCACATGGAGGGCTCGGTGGCCACCCTGCCGGAGGGCGTGCCCTACCTGATCGAGGACTGCGCGCAGACCCTCGGCGGGCGGTTCCCGGACGGCCGGGAGGTCGGCACGGCGGGCTACGCCGGAGTGTTCAGCTTCCACCACAACAAGGTGCTGACCTCCGGGGAGGGCGGCCTGGTGGTCACGGGCGACGAGCGGGCCGGGGCCACCATGCGCTGCTACCACGACCACGGTTCGGCGCGGGTGCCCGGCCACTACCCGACCTGGGACCAGGACGCCCACTACGGCGAGAACTTCGTCACCAGCGAGGAGGTCGCGGCCGTCCAGTGCCAGCAGTTCCGGCACCTGGACGAGGTGCTGGCCGGGCTGGAGCGGATGTACACGCTCGCCCTGGCCGAGCTGCCCGGCCGCACCGACATCCGGCCGCTGCCGCGGGCCCGCGGCGACGTCAAGGTGAGCATGCGCCTGCGCTGCGAGTCCCGGGAGCTGCGGGACGCCGCCGTGGCGGCCCTCACCGCCGAGGGCATCGCGCACTGGACGCTCGGCAAGTACCTGCTGCCCGAGCACCCGGTGCTCACCGGCCGCCGCTCGCTCTACGCCGACGGCTTCCCCTGGAACCACGCCCCCGAGGGGCCGCTCCAGCTCAGCCGGGACGGCTTCGCCCGCACCCGCGACCTGCTGGACCGCACCCTGTGCCTGCCGCTCTCCCCCGAACTGCCGGAGGCCGAGCAGGCGGCCGCGGTCAAGACGATCCGGCGCGTGCTGGAGGCGGTGTGAGCGGCACCGGCCCGGTGCTGCTCATGGTGGACGACCGGCCGTCCACCTTCACCCGGTACGCGGCCCGCACGCTCCCCGAGCACCTCGTGCTGCTGCGCTTCGAGGAGCTGCGCGCCGACCTCTCCGAGGACCATCTGCGCCGCACCGCCCATCTGCCCGCCTTCTGGGTGCGGGCCGGTGAGCCGCTGGAGCGGGAGGCGGAGCGCTACCGCGCCTGGGCGGCCGCCGAACTCCCCGTCGCGCCCGAGCGGTTCTGCAACCCGTCCGAGCCGCGGCAGGCGCTCGCCCAGCGCTTCGCCGCCCTCGCCGGGCTGCCGCACCTGACCGAGCAGCAGGTGGCCTGGGTGCGCGACAAGGCCGCGATGAAGCGCCGCTTCCGCGAACTCGGCCTGCGCACCGCCGCGTTCGCCCGGGTCCGGGAGGCCGCCGGGATCACGGCCTTCGCCGCCGAGCACGGCTGGCCGCTGGTGCTCAAGCCGGTGGACTCCTTCGCCTGCGTGGACACCCACCGGCTGGACGGCCCCGAGGCGCTGTCCGGCCTCGACCTCACCGCCCGGGACTGGATGGTGGAGCAGTTCCTCGGCGGTACCGAGTGGGAGGTCTGCGCGGTCATCCACCGGGGCGAGGTCCTGGACGCCTGGCCGAGCGCGATGCCCTGCCGTCCGCTGGACATCGTCGACGGGGCGATGAACGCCAACATCAGCGTGGGCACCGACGAGGCGCCGCCGGTGGACCTGCGGGCGCTGCTGCAGACCGTCGTCACCGGCATGGACATCGACCACGGCTACGCGCACATGGAGTTCTTCCTCGTCGACGGCGAGCTGTACGCCGGCGAGATCGGGCTGCGGCTGGCCGGCTGCGAGATCCCGGCCAACCACGGGCACGCGTACGGCTTCGACGTCTTCGGGGCCACCCTGGACGTCTACCGGGGGCTCGCACCGGAGCTGAGCTATCGTCAGAGACGGTGTGCGGGCGACCTCCTGCTGCCACTGCCGGGCTCCGGGACGGTCCGCCGGATCACCCCGGCGGAGGAGCTGCTGCGTGTCCCCGGGGTGGTCGACGCCGTTCTCAAGGTCGGGGTCGGCGACACCGTCTCCGCCCGGCGCGCCTCGCACAACGCCTCGGGGTACGTCCACGTGGTCGGGGCCTCGATCGAGGAGGTGGAGCGGCGGATGCGCGACGTGCTCGGCGCCTTCGTGATCGACCTGGCCCCCGTGGTCGACCCGGTCCTCGTCATCGACCAGACCCCCGTGATCGATCCGGCCCCCGTCATCGACCAGACCCCCGCCCGGGAAGGAGCCCGTTGAACCAGGTGAGCACCTCCGGCCCGGACCGGGACACCCTGGCCCAGCGCTTCGGCACGCTGCTGCGCCGCCCGCACGTGCCCGCGGTGGCGGGGTGGAGCCTGGTCTGCCGGCTGCCGGTCTACCTGATGTCGCTGGCCACCGTGCTGGTGGTCCGTGAGCAGGGCGGCAGCTTCGCCCAGGCGGGCCTGACCAGCGCGCTCTACACCGCCGGGATGGCGGTCGGCGGGCCACTGGTCGCCCGGCGGCTGGACCGCGCCGGGCGGCGGCCCGTGCTGCTCGCCACCGGTCTGTGCTACCCGGCGGCGCTCGCCGCGCTGGCCTGGAGCACCCGGCCCGGCTCCTGGGGACAGCTGGCCGCCGCCACCGCCGCCGGGATCGCCCTGCCGCCGGCCAACGCCTGTATGCGCTCGCTCTGGGCGCGGCTGCCGCTCGCCGACAGCGAGCGGGACACCGCCTACCTCTGGGAGGCGATCCTCACCGAGGTCCTGGTGATCGGGGCACCGCTGATGCTGGCCGCCCTGATGCTGACCGGATCGGCCGCACTGGCCGTCACCGCCGTGGCCGCGCTCGGCGGCGCCGGTGCGCTGGGGCTGGCCCTGGTCCGGCTCCCGCCGGGGACGGACCCCGACCCCGGCACCGAGCGGCGCGACCTGCTCGGGCCGCTGCACAACCCGGCGATGCTGGCGCTCACCGCCGTCATGGCGGCCAGCGCCGTGCCGATCGGGCTGCTCACCCTCGGCATCCCCGCCTTCGTGGTGGCGCACGGCTCCCCCGGCGGCACCGGCCTCGTCTACGCCTGCTGGGGCGTCGGCAGCGCGCTGGGCGCGATCTGGCTCGGGCGCTCGCAGTCCGACGTCCCGGCGGCGGTGCGCTTCCCGCGACTGGTGCTGGCCTACGCGCTGGGGACGGGCCTGACCCTGGCGGCCGGCTCGCAGCCACTGCTCGCCCTCGCCCTGGCCGTCGGCGGCGCGCCGATCGCGCTGGTGTCGGCCGTCGAGATGACCCTGGTCGGCTCGGTGGCACCGAACGGCTCGCTGGCGGAGGCCTTCACCTGGGCCTCGCTGGCCACCGTGCTCGGCGACGCGGTGGGCCAGCAGGCCGGCGGGCTGCTGGTGGAACCGCTCGGCGCACGCGGGGTGTTCGCCGTCGCCTTCGCCGTCGCGCTGGGCGCCGCCGTCCTGGCCTTCGCCGTCCGCCCGCTGCTCGACCGGGGCACCGCGACCGCGACCGCCGCGGAGTACGCCGCATGACCGGACGCCCCGTCCCCGTCCCCCTACCCGCACCCCTTCCAGGGCCGGCGCAGGCCCCGGCACCACCCGCCGGACGGTGTCACCCGCCGCTCCGGTGCCACCCACCACTCCCCTCCCGCCCACGAGGTCACCGACGATGAAGCCCGAAGGCCCGCTGTTCCGGCCCGTCAAGCTCGCCCAATTCCCCTCGGCCGTCAAGGAGTTCCTGGCCGCCTCGGACGCCGACCCGAACGCCTCCCCCGCACTCGCCCCGGGCACCGTCGGGGTAGTCGGGGTGCCGGTCCCGGTCGACGGCCGCACGGACCTGGCGCAGAGCCTGGACCTCGCCGAGCAGCTGTACGACGCCCTCCACCGCCCCCGGCCGCTCGACCTCGGCATCGTCCTCGGCGCCGACCGGCTCCCGGACGGCCTCGCCGAGCTGGCCGGACCGCTGGCCACCGAGTGGCTGCCCGAGGAACAGCTCGCCGACACCGCCACCTTCCTCCGCGACCGCCCCGGCAGCCTGCTGCTGGTCGGCTGCTACGACCACCTCACCCTCGACCCGGTGCGCTCCCTGCTGTTCGCCACCTACCGCAGCCCCACCCACGCCCTGACCCTGCTGAGCGGGCGCGACGCCGCCTCGCTCGCCTGGAGCGTCGCCAAGCAGTACGCCCGTCCGGCGGCCGCGATCGGGGCCGTCGGGCTGTTCACCGACACCGACCGGCCGCCGCACCTGCCCGGCGTCCAGGTCCACGACGACCGGGACTTCGAGCGGGTCGACATCCAGGCCGCGATCCTCGGTACCCACTGGCGCAAGGTCGCCTTCCAGGGCCACGGCAAGGACGACAGCGTCAATCTGGGCGAGTTCACCATCTGCGGCCTCAGCCCGGCCGCCGAGGCCCGGCCCGGGCTGCTCGGCCCGCGCTGCTCCTACGGGCTGCCCTGCTACAAGCCCGAGGACAAGCTCGTCCCGCTGCACCGGGTGCCGGCCGTCGAGGTGGTGCTCAGCGCCTGCAACAGCGGCCCGCTGGCCGACCTCGCGCTGTACGACCCGAAGTACCAGCTGCTGCTCAACGCGCTGGACGGCCCGGCCCGCACCGTGGTCGCCGCCGTCTCGGTGCACGACTCCGACCGGCCCGAGAACGTCGCCTGGATGCGCGCGGCCCTCACCGGCGGCGACACCGTGGACACTCTCAACGCCAGCCTGGCCGGTTCGCACCCGTACCCGGCGTTCCTGCGGTTCGGCCTGCCCGACGCCACCACGCCCGCTCCCGAGCCGGCCGACCACCGGCCGGACCCGCTGCTGCTCACCGTCGGCCGTCGACTGAACGCGCTGCTCGGTTCCGAACTCCTGCCGCACAACCACGCCCTGCGGCCCCGGCTGACCAAGCTGGCCCGGAAGGTGGACCTCTGGGTGGCCCGGCCCACCCATCTCGCCGACCAGTCCGCCGCCGAGATCCGGGCCTCGCTCACCGCCGACCTGCAGTCGCTCGACCATGTGTTGGCCGGGCAGGTCGCGGCGGACCCCGAGGACGAGCTGATGAACTACCCGGCGCACTTCGGCGACCGCAGTTCGCTGGACCCCGAGGTGCGCGAGGTCGCCTGCCACTGCGGGCGCCCGGCCCAGGAGTTCACCCGGCGCGGCCTGCTGCCGCAGATCCTCGACACCGTCTGCGCCGTCTGCATGCGCTGCGGGGACGTCACCTTCCGGCTGCCGGAGGCGCCCTCGCTGCTCGCCCACAGCGCCGACGAGGTGCCGCAGGGCGGCGTCCTGGAGGTGCGCGCCGAACTCACCGCCGCCCGCACCGGCCCGGTCCGGCTCGGCCTGTTCGTCCCGAGCTACCTGCGCGCGGACGTCACGGTCGAGCCCGAGCACGCCAAGGTCCGCGCCGTCGGCGGCCGGCCGACGGACGTCGGGTTCCGCGTCCGCTTCGACCCGGCCACCGCCCCGCAGGCCTACTACTTCACCGTCTTCGCCGTCCAGGACCTCGCCGTCTCCACGGCCCGGCGCCACTTCGGCGTCCTGCCCGGCTGACCCGCCACCCCGACCGCACACCCCGAGGACACCACTGCCATGACCAGCACCCCCACCAGCACCAAGCCCGGCGCCAAGCCCGACATCCAGCTCATCGAGCAGAACGGCGAGGTGACCCTCAGCATCGGCGGAGAGCAGGCCATGCAGGCCTGGGAGCGCGACCTCATGTGGGCGAGCGCCGACCTGCTCTGCGAGTACGGCCAGGACTTCTACGAGGTCGGGCTCGGCCTCGGCCTGTCCGCCCTGCGGATCGCGCAGAACCCGGCCACCCGCCGCCACACCGTGCTGGAACTCTTCGACGAGGTCGAGGACCTCTTCCGCGCCCAGCACCCCCAGGTCCCCGAGAACCTCACCGTCGAGCGCGGGGACTTCTTCCGGCGCGTCTTCGAGCTGCCCTCGGAGAGCATCGACGGGATGTTCTTCGACCCGGCCCTGGACATGGAGGTGTGGACCGACGCCGAGCTGTGGGCCCGCACCATGCCCGAGGTGGTCCGGGTGCTGCGCCCCGGCGGGGTGTTCATCCCCTTCTTCAGCACCAAGCCCGAGCTGCGCTGGCAGTACACCCCGCACTTCCGCTCGATCCGGGTCGAGCGCCACCCCTACACCGCGTACGACACCACCGAGTACACCCACGGCACCAGCGGTGACGCCTACATCCAGTGCTTCCTCAAGGACTGAGCGCCCATGACCACCCACCTCGCCACCCCGCCGCGGACCCTGTTCCTGGCCGGGCCGTTCATCCAGCTGCTCGACCCGGAGACCGGCGAGATGCCGCCGGGCGCCCGGGAGCCCTTCGATCTGCTGATCAAGCACTTCGAGTCGCAGGGCGTCGCCGTCCACAACGCCCACCGCCGGGAGGCCTGGGGCGCCGAACTGATGCGCCCCGAGCAGTGCACCGCGCTCGACCAGGAGGAGATCCGCAAGGCGGAGCTCTTCGTCGCCCTGCCCGGTTCGCCGGCCTCCCCCGGCACGCACATCGAGATCGGCTGGGCCAGCGCCTTCGGCAAGCCCATCGTGCTGCTGCTCGAACGCGGCCGGGAGTACACCTTCCTGGTCCAGGGGCTGCACACGGTGGCGGAGGTGGAGGAGGTGGTCTACACCGACCTCGCCGCCTCGCTGCCCGCCGTCGACCGCGCCGTCCAGCGGGTCCTGGCCCGCCACCGCGGCACCGCCCGACCCGCCTGACCTCCCCCGCCCGACCTGCCCCACCGGCCGCCACCGACAGACCGCCACCGACAGGAGCCACGAGGACCGATGCGACGCCGCCACGGCCCGCCCGCCCTGAACGCCGTCCCAGCGATCCTCACCGTGATCACCGTGCTCGCCGTGCTCCTGTCGGTGGTGGCCGCCGCCCCGCCCGGCCGCCACCCCACCGGGTCCCGCAAGCCCGGCGACGACTCGCGGACCCCGGCGGCCGTCACCCACACCGTGGCGCTGCGCAGCGACGCGACCGGTGCCGCCTGGCGGGGGCGCCAGCGGGTGAGCTTCACCCAGGTCGCGCCGGAACCGTTGTCCGCCGTGTACCTGCGGCTCTGGGGGAACGCCCGCGGCGGGGGCGCGGCGCCCGCCGTCAGGCTGACGGGTATCGCGGGCACGGCCACGGGCACGGCCACGGCGGACTGCACCACGCTGCGGGTGCCACTGCCCCGGCCGCTGCGGCAGGGCGAGTCCGGCACCCTGGACTTCGAGCTGTCCATCGACGTCCCGGAGGGCCTCGACCGCTTCGGGCGCGACGGCGCGTACAACATCCTCGGCAACGCCCTGCCGACGCTCGCCGTCCTGGACGGCGACGGCTGGCACCTCGATCCGTACACCGGCAACGGCGAGTCCTTCTACTCCCTCGCGGCCGACTACTCGGTCACCCTGGACCACCCCTCCGGCCTGCTGGTCCCCGCCACCGGCAGCGCCGTGGAGGCGCCCGGCGGTCCGGGCCGGACCCTCACCACCGTCACCGCCCGCCGGGTCCGTGACTTCGCCTGGGCGGCCGGTCCGTTCACCCGGCTCACGGGCCGGTCGGCGGACGGCGTACGGATCGGCGTGTTCGCGACCCCCGACGTCACCGCCGAGGACGCGCGCCGGATGCTGGACGTCGCGAGCGGGGCGATCGACGCGCACTCCGCCCGCTTCGGCGCCTACCCGTACGGCGAGTTGGCCGTCGTCCTCGACAACGCCTTCTGGTTCAGCGGCATGGAGTACCCGGGCTTCGTCCTCGACCGGGTCAAGCCCTCGGCGCTGGTCCACGAGCTGGCGCACCAGTGGTGGTACGGCATCGTCGGCGACGACCAGTACCGCGCGCCCTGGCTGGACGAGTCCTTCAGCGAGTACGCCACCGACCTCGTCCTCGGCGGGGCCGACGAGGACTGCGCGGCGGCCGCGCGCTGGGCGTCCGAGGACGAGCGGCTGACCTCGCCCATGAGCCACTGGGACGCGCACCCCGACCGGTACGAGGCGGTCGTCTACGACCACGGCTCCTGCGCCCTGCACGAGCTGCGCCGACTGCTGGGCGAGGACAGGATGGCCGCCCTGTTGCGCGACTACGCCCGCGCCCACTGGTACGGCGTCTCGACCACCGCCGCGTTCAAGGCCGCCGCCCAGGGGCTGTCCCCCGTCGACCTCGCCCCGTTCTGGCGGGAGCACCGGATCGACGGCTGAGCACCGGCCCGGCCCACCACCATCACCACGACGACCTCCACCAGGACCACCAGGACCACCAGGACGCCGACACCGAAACCGACGCCGCCGAACCGGACGGAACCGCCCCGGCCGGCTGCCGGGGCGGTTCCGTACTGGGTCCGTACTGGGTCCGTACTGGGTCCGAACTGGGTCCGTACCGGGGCGCGCGGGGCGCCCGGCCGGGACGGGATCAGAACTCGCTGGTGACGCTCACCCCGCTGAAGCCCTGCTGGGCGTACAGGCTGAAGAAGACGTAGCCCGCCGGGGGGTTGGTGATGGTGAGGGACTCGGAGTTGTCCGGGCCCGCCGAGCGGGTGCTGTACGCGTTGGTGTAGGCCCAGCCGTACGGGTTGTAGTAGAGCTCGCCGTTGCCGGTGCCGCCGCTGGTGGTGACCCGGATCTGGCGGGTGCCCGCCGGCACCGAGAGGTAGAAGTGCGCGTAGTTGCCGGTGGTCGCCGCCAGGTTGCTCCGGCCGCAGTTGCGGTCGAGCTTGCGGAGGTCACCGCCCGCGCACTCGGTGAGCCTGGGGAAGCTCGGGGTGTTCTTGCACTCGCCGCCTGCGCAGGAGGTCAGCCAGGCGTCGAAGTCGGCGTCGTAGCGGGTGCCGATGGTCGACTTGAGGAGGGTGCGGGAGCCGGCCCAGTCGCCCTTGCGGTACAGGGCGAGCAGGGTGTCCACGTCGGGCCGGTGGCGCTCCAGCATGTAACGGACGGCGAGGTAGCCCCAGCGGTAGGTCCGGTCCTCGTCGCCGTAGTAGGTGTCGAAGAGGTCGCTCAGCCGGTAGGTGTGCCGGGCGGCCTGCTCGATGGCCTTGGTGTTCACGACGTTGACGTAGGAGTCGGCGACGACCTCGGCGAAGCCCTCGGTCCACCACACCACGGGGGTGGGGTCGGCCAGCTCGAACTTGCCGTACATGTTGAAGCGGGCGTCGAGGTAGTGGGTGTACTCGTGGTTGAGGTTCCAGACCTCGAAGTCGGGGCGCGCCCAGGACTTCTCGTAGGCGACGAACCGCGCCTGGTTGCCGGCCTTGGCCGGGTCACCCTCCAGGTACATGCCGCCGTTGTCGGTGGCGTTGTCGAACATCACCGGGGAGAGCGCCTTGTACTCGGGCGAGTCGTCGAAGACGATGACCTCGATGGTGCTGTTGAGGTCGTCCGCGACCGGGCCGCTGTCCCGTGCCACGGCGTGGAAGTAGGCGTCCTGGCCGTTGAGGCTGGTGCAGGTGGCGTCCAGCTGGGCCTGGGTCATGGCCTCGGCGAGGATGCGGATGCTCGGGCTGCACTGCTTGATGTTGGTCAGGTAGGCGGTCCTGAAGCGCTCCGCGTCCTGGCAGGTGCCGTAGAGGGCGCAGTTCTCCTTGTCGTAGCTGCGCACGCCGATCGCGGCCTCCGCGCGCTGGTTCCGGGTGGGGCCGGTGACCTCGAACTTCGCGGTGAGCGCCTGGAGGTACGGCCGCACCCTGGGCCGGAACTCGGGGAAGGACATGAACCGGCTCAACTCCTTGACCGAGTTGGTGAGCACCGGGTCGTAGGGGCCGCCGGCGTGCACGAGGGCCCGGTTGGCGAAGGCGGCCACCGCGTCGATCAGGGCCGGGTCGGCCTGGAGCGCCGCGCGGAACGCCGGGTCCTCGCTCCGGACGCCCCGGTAGAGCACCAGGAACGCCGGGTTGAGCGACCACATCAGGTTGTTCTTGTCCCACGCGCCGCCGTTGTAGGCGGTGAGCAGGCGCTTGACGATCGGCAGGTAGGCGAGCGGCTCGCGGGGGACGTCGGCCAGCGTGGCGGCGTTCATCAGCGGGCCGGCGTTCTCGGCGGTGGCCTCCAGCGCGTGCGGGTTGGCGAAGAAGGCCTGCACGCCGGTGTAGATCGCGGCCGGGAGCCGGTCGTAGCTGCCGACCACTGCCTTGTTGACCCACTGCACGGCGTAGCCGGCCTGCAGGTAGTACATCAGCTGCTGGATCGAGCCGCTGTTGTTGCCCTGGTAGGCGACGGCGGCCGCGCGCACCGCGTCGGTGACCGTGAGCATCTGGGACTCGCGGAAGGCCGCGGCCGCGTAGCGGGGTTCGATCCGGAACAGGCTGTCGACGCAGTTCATGTCCACGGACTTGATGAGCTTGATCAGTTCCGCGCCGGTCCGCCCGAAGTCGGTCGGGTTGCACGCCACCGCCTCGCCCGAGTCCTCGGCGGTCACCTCACCGGTGGCCGCGCCCCGGCCGGACGGCTTGGCCGCCGGCTGCTGGGTGCGCCAGGGGGCGAAGTCGTGGCGGGGCCCGATGTCGGCGGAGCTGAGGGCCCCGTTGTGCTCGGCGGGTACCGCGGCGGCGTTGTCGGACTGTTCGACCTGCTCGACGCCGGGCGGCGGGAGCTCGTCGGAGGGAGCCGTGTGGGCTCCTGCGGCGTCCCGGGTGGCCGGCGGTACGGCGACAGGGGACGTGGCGACGGGTGCGGCCTGCCCGAGTGGGGCGAACAGGCCGATCGTCAGGACCAGGGAGAGCGCGAGCGTCAATAGTCTTGCCAACTGCCGAAGGTGCGACAGACGTGCGGTTCTCACGTGGGGGCCTCCGGGCCATGGTTCGGTCGCGTTGGGGACGCGACCGGTGGGGGTGAGGACCAAAGGGCGACGGTGCCTTGACAGGGCTCCGTCGTGACCGGTGGGGAGCGGTGATCAGTACCATGGCACATGTCACATCTCCTTTGGAAGTCCTTTACCGCTACCCCGTTCGGCCCCGGAACGTTCCGCACCGGGAGCATGACGATCCGTCACCGATTCGCCGGTGCAACAGAATTCAACAATCCGGTAATCCGGAACTCCGACCCTCCGACGAACTGTCGAGAGCCCGCCGACGAACCGTCGACGGCCCTCGGACGAACCGTCGAGGACCTGCCGAGCCGCTGGACGACCGCCCGCCGACGGACGGTCAGGCCCCGTACACGGCGGCGGCGGTGCGCACGAAGGAGCGGACCAGCGGATTCGGGTCCCCCGTGTTCCAGACCGCCACCACCTGGCTCGGCGGCATGTCGGCCACCGGCACGACGGCCAGTCCGGCGGGCGGCTCGTGCCCGAGCGGGGCCATCCCGACCGTGCCGTTCCAGAGCACCGCGTGCCGGCACTCCTGGACGGCGCGGACGACCGGACCCTGCCGTCGCTCACCGCCGTTCCAGTACGCCTGCCAGAGCGGATCGGTGCCCTCCGGGAACTGGAACCACCGCCGGTCGGCCAGGTCGGCCAGCCGCAGCCGCGCACGACCGGCCAGTGGATCGTCGGCGCGCAGCACCGCCCCCACCGGGTCGGCCCGCAGTTCGCGCACGGCCAGGCCGGTCTCCTCGAACGGGCCGCGGGTCAGCGCGACATCGACCAGGCCGGCGCGCAGCCCGCAGGTCGGGTCGGTCAGGTCGGCCTCGCGGACGCGGACCTCCACCTCGGGGAACCTCTGCCGGTAGGCGGCGGCCAGCCGGTTCACCCCCAGGTCGGAGCTGTCGGCCAGGATGCCGACGGTCAGCGACGCCGGGCCGGCGGCCGCGGTGACCCGGGCGCGGGCCCGCTCGGCCCGGTCGAGCAGTTCCCGCGCTTCCGTCAGCAGGGCCTCCCCGGCCGGGGTGAGCGTGGTCCCGGTGGCCGAGCGGTTCAGCAGGACGGCTCCGAGCTCGCTCTCCAACTGCCGGATCGCACGGCTCAGCGGCGGCTGGCTCATGTGCAGCCTGGCCGCGGCCCGGCCGAAGTGGAGTTCCTCGCCGACCGCGACGAAATAGCGCAGCGTCCGCAGCTCCATACCCGCAACGATACCCGCGCGGTATCGGCCGCCACAGAACGGGTCTTGGACGGACGGCCCGCCCCGGCGGTGGAATCGAGGCATGACCGAAACACCGAACACCGGCCCGTCCGGCACCGACCCTGCCGCGCCTGCCGCGCCTGCCGCAACAACGGCCGCCCCCACCGCCCCCACCGTGTCCGTGGTCGGCCCGGGCGAGGGCGAGACCGTCCTGCTCGGCACCACCCGGATGCGGATCCTGGAGGACGGCGGCACCACCGGACACCGCCTGGGCATCGCCGAGTCCGTCATCGCCCCGCACACACCGGGCCCGCCGCAGCACCGCCACGCCGGGCACGACGAGGGCTTCTACATCGTCTCCGGCTCGGTGCGGTTCACCGTCGGGGCCGAGGAGCACGACGCGGTCGCGGGCACCCTGGTCGTCGTCCCGCCGGGAGCACCGCACACCTTCGCCAACGTCCGCGGCGAACCGGCCGTCATGCTCAGCACCTTCACCCCCGACCCGTACGTCCGGTACTTCCGGGAGCTGCGGGACCTCCACGCCGGCAGCGAGGCCGTGACACCCGAGGCGCAGCTCCGGCTGATGCACCGCTACGCGACCGAACCCGCCGCGGCTCCCGCCCCGGAGCCGTCCTGACCGATGCCGTCCTGACCGGAGCCGCCCTGACCGGGGACGGTGCTCCCGAGCCCTTCCTCCTCTGCCCACCGGCCCGGACCGGGGCCGGCGGCGTCCGGCCGGGGGCACGGAGTCCGGCCGCCGTCGGTGCACCCACCCCGGCTCCCGTTCCGGTCCGGCCTCAACAACCCGCGGAGACGCACCGGTGGTCGAGGGCCAGGGTGATCGCCCCGTGGAGGGAGGCGTCGGCGGTGAAGTGTGCCGGGAGGACGGCCGGCGGGAAGGGGACGGCGCGGTCCAGTCGCTCGGTGAGGGCGGGCAGGATCACCGCTCCGGCGGCCATCATGCCGCCGCCGACCACGACCCGCTCCGGGTCCAGCAGCACCGCGATGTTGGCGACGGCCGTCGCGAGCGTGTCGAGCGCCTCCCGGGCGATCCGCCGGGCAGCCGGGTCGGGGCTGGTGAACAGGCGGTCGGCGGTGAGTTCCTCGCCCAGTGCGGCGGCGCTGCGCTCGCCGAGGGCCTTGCCGCCGACCAGTTCCTCCAGCGGCGCGTGCCCGTCGGCGAAGGCGGCGGCGGGCGGGCCGGACACGCCGGGCGACCGGCCGGGGTCCAGGTAGGCGATCTCGCCGGCCGCCTGGTGCGCGCCGTCGAGCACCCGGCCACCGACGGTGAGCGCGGCGGCGACGCCGGTGCCGAGGCTGAGGTAGACGCCGGGGTCGGCGCCGCGCAGGGCGCCCCGGCGCAGCTCCGCGAGGGCCCCGGCACGGACGTCGTTGGCCACCGCGACGCTGTCCACGCCGAGTTCGAGCGCCAGGCGGTCGGCGAGGGCGAGGGTCTCCCAGCCGGGCAGGTTCGGGGTCAGCAGGATCCGGTCCGGCCGGATGACGCCCGGGCTGACCGCGGCGTGGGCGACCACCGGCAGGCCGAGCACGGACCGGGCGTGCTCGGTGAGTTCGCGGGCCGCCGCACCGGCACGGGCGAGGACCCGGTCGGGCCCCTGCTCGGGCCGGGTGGCGAAGCGGATCCGCCGCACGGGGGTGCCGGTGGAGTCGGCGAGCGCGACCTCCGTCTTGGTGCCGCCGAAGTCGATGCCGATGACGGCTCCGTCGGGGCAGGAGCGCGGGTGGGCGCGCGGGACGGGGTCCGGGCGGACGGCGGGGTCGGTGGTCAAGAGAGCGTCCTCGGGTGGTGGCCGGGTGGTGGCCGGACGGCGGGCGGGAGGCGGTGCGGCGCCGCCCACCCGCCGCCCGGCGGTCGGGGGGAACGGTCCGGGCGGCTACCCGGCCCGCGCGGCTTCCGCCTCGGTGGCCCGGTCCGCCAGGAACTCCTCGCGGATCTCCTTGGGGCCGAACGGCCAGGCGCCCTCGGCCCTGGACCAGATCAGGAAGGCGACGCAGCCGAGGGCGACCCAGGCCAGCGACCATTCGACGGGGTGAACACCGGGGTTGGCCTTGTCCGCGTAGCCGTAGATGACCGTCCAGCCGATCGCGGCGACGACGGCCGGCAGCGGGTACAGCAGCATCCGGTACGGGCGGGCCAGGTCGGGCTGCCGCTTGCGGAGCACGATCACGGCGGCGATCTGGGCGAGCGCCTGCACGATCACCATGACGCTGGTGAGCAGGGTGATCAGGACGGTCAGCGGCGGGTGTGCGGCGACGTTGCCGATGTGCCGGGCGAACAGGAAGCCGCCGGCGGTGATCGCGCCCATGGAGAGCAGGCCGACGACCGGGAACCCGTGCTCGGGGTGGAGCCTGCCGAAGGCGCGGAAGAACATCCCGTCGCGGGCCGCGTCGTAGGGGACGCGGGAGCCGCCGAGCAGACCGGCGCAGACGGAGGCGAAGGCGGTGATCAGGATGAGCACGGTCACCGTGTCGGCGGCGCCCTTGCCCCAGGTCTGCTCCAGGACTGCGGAGGCGACCGAGGTGGAGGCGACGCTGTCGGGGTCGAGCATGTCCTGCCAGTGGATCACGCCGAGGACGCCGATCTGCATCAGCAGGTAGATGCCCATGATGGCGACGATCGAGAGGATGATCGCGCGCGGCATGACCCGGCCCGGGTTCTTGATCTCGGCTCCGAGGTAGGAGGCGGTGTTGTAGCCGAGGTAGTCGTAGATCCCGATGGTCAGACCGGCGGCGAAGCCGATCCAGAACTGGCCGTGGGTCAGCTCGATCGCGTGGGCGGGCCAGGTGAAGGCCATCGACGGGTGGAAGTCGGTGAAGGAGGCGAGGATCACCGCACCGACCGAGACGATCATCACGCCCCAGAGCACGACGGTGGCCCGGCCGATGTTCTCGACCTTGCGCCACAGCAGCAGCACCACCAGGGCGAGGACGGCGACGCCGACGATGTCGCCCTGGCCGGTCGTCATGCCCGGCCACAAGTAGGCGAGGTACTGCACCAGGCCCTGGACGCCGGTCGACATGATCAGCGGGATGAACAGCATCGCCGTCCACACGAACAGGAACGGCATCAGCCGCCCGCTGCGGTACTGGAAGGCTTCGCGCAGGTAGACGTAGGTACCGCCGGCGCCGGGGAGCGAGGCGCCGAGTTCGGCCCAGACCAGGCCGTCGGCGAGCGCGAGCAGCGCGCCCGCGATCCAGCCGACGACGGCCTGCGGACCGCCGAAAGCACCGACCATCAGCGGGATGGTGACGAACGGGCCGATCCCGCACATCTGGCTCATGTTGATCGTGGTGGCCTGGAAGAGGCCGATTCTTCGGGTGAAGCCTGTGGACACGGGTGGCTCCATGAGGTGGGGGACGGAGCGGAGGAGGAGGCGGCGCGGGCATTAAGTTAAGGAACATTACTTACACCGTCAAGGGTGCGCGCACCATCTCCTCGACCCCCGCACTCCGGCGCCCCGCCCGGAACAGCACGGGGCCCGGCCTCCCCCGAAGGGAGGGCCGGGCCCAGCACTTCACCCGTTCACGGACCAATAGACCCACGAACCCACGAACCCACGCGCCAACAGGCTCACGGGGCAGCAATTTGACGAGTCGTCAATTCCCTTTCGGCGACCTCCCGAAAGCCCTTCGGCGGACGGCCGGTGACGCGCAGGACGGTGTCGGTGGTGCGGTCCTCGGCACCTCCGGCGATGGCGCGGTCCAGGTCCGCCAGCAGCGCGGCGAACCGGGCCGGCATCCGCTCCGCCAGGGCGGCGGTCAGCTCCTCCGGCGTCAGGCACCGGTGCACGACGGGACGACCCAGAACCTCCCCGGCGATCCGGGCGATGTCGTCGTAACCGAGGGCCTCTGGGCCGGTCAGCACCAGCTCGCGATTGGGCGCCGGGTCGTCGGTGAGGGCGTGCGCGGCCACGGCGGCGATGTCCTCGGCGTCCACGAAGCCGACCCGGCCGCCGCCGGTCGCGGTCCGGACGGCGCCCTCGCCGCGGATGCTCTCGGCATGCGGGTGCGCGCCGGTGAAGTTCTGCATGAACCAGGACGGGCGCAGCACGGCCCACTCCGCGAACAGCCCGGGCAGCGCCTCGTGCACCGCGCCCACCGCCGGTCCGCCCCTGGGTACGGCCGAGGAGCTCAGCAGGACGGCGCGGCGCAGGCCCGCCGCCCGGGCCAGGCGCAGGAACGGCAGCATGACCGGCGCCGGGTCCGGCTCTCCCACCGGGGGCACGAGGTAGACGCGGTCGCAGCCGACGAGGGCCTCGGCGAAGGTGGCGCGGTCGTACCAGTCGAAGCGCACCGGTTCCGCACCGGGAAGCGGGGTGGCGCCACGGGAGGCGGCCCTGACGGGGCGACCGGCCGCGACCAGTCGGGCGACGGTCCGGCTGCCGGTGGTCCCGGTGGCGCCGACGACCAGGGTGGCGGCGGTCGCAGCGGCGGTCATCGGGCGCTCCCCGCGGCGAGGCCGGCGCTTTCGGGCATGGGTGTCACAGACGTCTCCCTCCGAGGCGATCCGGACCAGCGGTCCGTTTCATTCCAGGAAGATACGGACCGCCGGTCCGGATCGCAAACATCCTGATCGCCGAAGGAAGCGGGCCCGGGCCGGGCAGGCCCGTGCAGCACCAGGAAGCACCCCGCCCGGAAAGCGCCCCGGAGCGGCCGGTCAGCCCGCGTTGCGGCCGCTGACCAGGACGCGGTCGCCGAGGTGCTCGCTGTGGAAGCCGACCTCGGCCAGCAGTGCGGCGACGCGAAGAGTGGCCTGGAAGTGCCCCGAGCGGACAGCGGCACCACCCTGCAGACGGGCGCCGTCGGCCCCGGCCGCGCCGGACGGGTCGGACGCCGCACCCCGGGTCGCGGCCTGCCAGGAGACGATCACGCCGTGGACCCCGTCGGAGACCGTGGCACCACCGGTCCCGAGCACCGCGTCGGCCAGCGGGAGCCCCGCCGCGCGCAGCGTGGCGGTGACCGAGCCAAGGAGTGCGCGATGATCAGACAGCATGCAAATCAGTCTAATTACCAAATGACAGGTTAACTCCAGTCAAACGACTGTTTTGCGCCTCAAGGGTGACAGCGCCGAAAATCCGGGCGCCGAAAACCGCCAGGATCCGGGCACAGAAATCCGGCAGGATCCGGGCATCAGAAGACGCGGCGGACGGCCACCTGGCCGTCCGCCGCATCCGACTGTCACGCACCTACCAGCGGTCGTGCACCAGCGGGCGGATCCGCGCGTCGTAGAGCTCGCGGACGGCGGCCAGCGTGCCGTCCGGCAGTGACGGGAGCCCGGCGGCGGCCGCGTTGGCGGCCGCCTGCGCGGGGTTGCGGGCGCCGGGGATGACGGCGGTGACGCCCGGCTGCTGGACGACCCAGCGCAGGGCCGTCTGCGCCGCCGTCGCACCGGCGGGAGCGAGCCCGGCGAACGCGGCGGCCGCCTCGACGCCGGTCGCGAAGTCGACGCCGGAGAAGGTCTCGCCCTGGTCGAAGGCCTCGCCGTGGCGGTTGTAGGTCCGGTGGTCGTCCGCGGCGAACCGGGTCTGCGCGGTGTACCGGCCCGACAGGAGGCCGGAGGCCAGCGGCACTCGGGCCAGGATGCCGACCCCGGCCGCGGCGGCCGCCGGCAGCACCTCCTCCAGCGGCTTCAGCCGGAACGCGTTGAGGATGATCTGCACACTGGCCACCCCCGGGCGGGCGATCGCGGTCAGTGCCTCGGCACAGGTCTCCACACTGACCCCGTACGCGGCGATGCGCTGCTCCGCGACCAGGGTGTCGAGCGCGTCGTACACCTCGTCACTGGAGTACACCGGCGTCGGCGGACAGTGCAGCTGCACCAGGTCGAGCCGGTCGACGCCCAGATTGCTCCGCGAACGGTCCGACCAGGTCCGGAAGTTGGCGAGATTGTAGTGCTCCGGTCGCTGCTCGGCCCGGCGGCCGAACTTGGTGGCGACGAACACCTCCGCATCCGGACGGCCCTTCAGGTAGCGGCCGATCAGCTGCTCGCTGCGGCCGTCCCCGTAGACGTCGGCGGTGTCGAAGAGGGTGACGCCGGCCTCGACCGAGGCGTCCAGCACCGCCAGGGCGTCCTCCTCCCGGACGTCGCCCCAGTCGGCACCGAGCTGCCAGGTGCCGAGTCCCACGACCGCGACAGATCGGCCGGTTCGTCCCAAAACGCGCTGTTCCATGGGCCGACCCTCTCACAGAACCGCAGCACCGCAGGTCCGCCGCGCACCCGCCCCCCGGGGGCCGCACGGTCGCACGGCCGTACTGTGACGCCCGCCACAGGTGACGCACGACCCCTGCCGCACTCCCCCGGGGGCGCCACAGGATGTCCATACAAGTCGAGGCGTTCTTCTGACGTACAGCAACCGGACACCGGTGGTCGGCCCGGACGTACCCCGTAGCCGCTGTCCTCTTCAGGCACCGTTCCTCCACCCCCCATGACAGGCAGAGGTCTCCCACCCATGGCTGAGCCGAACCGGCGCCGTTTCCTCCAACTGGCGGGCGCCACCGCCGCGTTCTCGTCGTTGTCGCAGAGCATCGCGCGTGCCGCCGCGATCGCCCCGGCCGGCGCCACCGGGACTCTCCAGGACGTCGAGCACATCGTCGTGCTGATGCAGGAGAACCGTTCGTTCGACCACTACTTCGGCGCGATGAAGGGCGTGCGCGGCTTCGGCGACCCGCGCCCGGTCACCCTGCCGAGCGGAAAGCCGGTCTGGTACCAGACGGACTCCGCCCGCAAGGAGATCCTCCCGTTCCGCCCACAGGTGAACAACCTGGGCATGCAGTTCGTCCAGGACCTCAACCACGACTGGGCCGGCGGCCACAAGGCGTTCAACAACGCCAAGTACGACCAGTGGGTGCCGGCCAAGACGGCCACCACGATGGCCTATCTGACCCGCCAGGACATCCCGTTCCACTACGCGCTCGCCGACGCGTTCACCCTCTGCGACGCCTACCACTGCTCGTTCATCGGCTCCACCGACCCGAACCGCTACTACATGTGGACGGGCCACACCGGCAACGACGGCACCGGCGGCGGCCCGGTGCTCGGCAACCAGGAGGCCGGGTACGGCTGGACCACCTACCCCGAGCGGCTGGAGCAGGCCGGCGTCTCCTGGAAGATCTACCAGGACATCGGCGACGGCCTGGACGCGGCCGGCTCCTGGGGCTGGATCAACGACCCCTACCGCGGCAACTACGGCGACAACTCACTGCTGTACTTCAACAACTACCGCAACGCCAAGCCCGGCAGCCCGCTGTACGACAAGGCCCGCACCGGCACCAACGTCAAGGCGGGCGACGGCCTGTTCGACCTCCTGCGACGCGACGTGCAGGCCGGCACGCTCCCGAAGATCTCCTGGATCGCCGCCCCCGAGGCGTTCACCGAGCACCCCAACTGGCCCGCCAACTACGGCGCCTGGTACATCTCGCAGGTCCTGGACGCGCTCACCTCCAACCCCGATGTCTGGGCCCGGACGGCGCTGTTCATCACCTACGACGAGAACGACGGCTTCTTCGACCACGTGGTGCCGCCGTTCCCGCCCTCCTCCGCCTCCCAGGGCCTGTCGACCGTCGCCACCGGCGC
Organism: Streptomyces sp. XY431; assembly: GCF_001279805.1. NCBI lineage: Bacteria > Bacillati > Actinomycetota > Actinomycetes > Kitasatosporales > Streptomycetaceae > Streptomyces > Streptomyces sp. XY431. The sequence goes on along the minus strand of NZ_LGDO01000391.1, from coordinate 4,799 downwards.
GGACTACTACGGCGGCGGCATCGGCTACGGCGCCGGCGCCTACGGCCTGGGCCAGCGGGTGCCGATGCTGGTCGTCTCGCCCTGGAGCACCGGCGGCTACACCTGCTCGGAGACCTTCGACCACACCTCGATCATCCGCTTCATGGAGCGCCGCTTCGGCGTGCTGGAGCCCAACATCTCGCCCTGGCGGCGCGCGATCTGCGGCGACCTGACCACCGCCTTCGACTTCACCGCCTCCAACCCGGCGCCCGCGGCCCTGCCGTCCACCGCCGGCTACCGCCCGCAGGACGCCAACCGGCACCCGGACTACATACCCGCCCCGCCCGCCGTCGGCACCATGCCGAAGCAGGAGGCCGGCAGCAAGCCCACCCGTCCGCTCAAGTACGCTCCGTACGTGGACGGTTCGGCCGACATCGCGACCGGCAAGTACCGCCTGGCCTTCAGCGGCGGGGCGGCGGCCGGCGCGCAGTTCCTGGTCACCTCGCCCAACCGCACCGACGGTCCGTGGACCTACACCGCGGAGGCGGGCAAGAACATCTCCGACGCCTGGAACACCACCTACTCCAAGGGCGTCACGGACCTCACCGTGCACGGCCCCAACGGCTTCCTGCGCCGCTTCCGCAACCCCGGCAAGACCGCCGGGCCCGAGGTCTCCGCGCGCCACAACCCGACCACCGGCAACCTCGACCTCACCTTCACCAACCCCGCCGGCGCCGACGCCGTGCTCACCGTCGCCAACGCCTACGGCGGCGCCCCGCAGACCGTCACCGTCCGCCGGGGCGCGACCGTCGGGTACACCGTGGACCTGCGCGGCTGCCGCAACTGGTACGACGTCACCGTCACCTCCTCCGTGACGGCCGACTTCGTCCGCCGCCTCGCCGGCCACGTCGAGACCGGCGCCCCCGGCCTCTCCGACCCGGGCCTCCTCACCTACTGAGCCCGCCCGAAACCGCCCGAAACCCGTCGGAACTCGCCGGAACCCGTCGGAACCCGTCGGTCCGGCCCGGGCGCCCCGCACTCCGGGGTGCCCGGGCCGGACCGTCCTCGGGGCAGACCGCCCCCGGCAGGGACACGCCCGGAGCAAGGCCACGCGCGCCCGGCCGCGCCTGGGCGCGCACGCGCCCGCGGCGTGCAAACCTGGGCCATGCCCCTTCCCCTGTACGGCGTGGCCGTCGGCACCTTCCAGGACTTCTCCCGCGACCCCTCGCACGACTTCGGCCAGTGGTACCACGGCCATCTGACCCTCACGACGCCCACCGGCACCTTCGAGGCCGCCCTCGACGTCGACGCGCCCGGCAGCGTGGGCGTCTCCTACCGGCTGGTGGACGGCCTGCACCGCTCCGACCTGGGCTCCCTCCCCCAGCTCCCCGACGGCTTCCAGCGACTCGAGTCCTCATCCACCTCCGGCGCGCTGGACTACGCCCGCAGCCCGCTGCTCCGCGACCCGGACTGGCTGCGCGCCCTCAGGGGGCTGGTACTGCGGGTGGTCTCGCTGCTGCAGAAGCAGCCCGTCGGCGCGCCGGCGTTCGGCCCGACCGTGGCCGACCGGCTGGTGGCGCTGCTCCACAGGCTGCCGAACCGCCCCGTCGCGGTGTACCCGTGGGTGGCCAGCAACGGCGACAACGCGCTCGACGTGCTGGAGCCCCTGCTCCGCTCCGCCGACCGGATCTACGTCTTCGGCCAGCGCTTCACCACGGGCCTCGGCGTCCACGACGTGCACCTCAACCAGGGCGACCCGCTGGGCAGTCAGTGGTACGACACCGACGGCATCTGGCAGGACGGCGCCGTCGTCTGCGAGTTCGCGGACGGACGGGTGGTCGTCTGGCAGATCAGGTTCAACACCCAGAGCCTGAACACCGACGGAGCGGGCCACCCGCTCTGACCGACCCGCGACGGGCCCGGGCCGCCGAAGCCACCCGATCGGGTGAGATCCCGTGTCGCCGCCCCCGAGGCCCCCGGTCCGGCCGCAAGACTGGCCCCATCAGTCGGACCCGACAAGGAACTTGTGATGGCGGAAGAACTGTACGCGACACTGAAGACCAACCAGGGCGACATCGAGATCCGGCTGTTCCCGGAACACGCCCCCAAGACCGTCAAGAACTTCGTGGAACTCGCCACCGGCGAACGGGAGTGGATCGACCCCGCCACCGGCCAGAAGAGCAAGGAACCGCTCTACGACGGCACGGTCTTCCACCGCGTCATCGAGGGCTTCATGATCCAGGGCGGCGACCCGCTGGGCAACGGCACCGGCGGGCCCGGCTACAAGTTCGCGGACGAGTTCCACCCGGACCTCGCGTTCACCAGGCCCTACCTGCTCGCGATGGCCAACGCCGGGCCGGGCACCAACGGCTCCCAGTTCTTCGTCACCGTCGGGGCGACCACCTGGCTCACCGGCAAGCACACCATCTTCGGCGAGGTCACCACCGACGCCGGCCGCAAGGTCGTCGACGCCATCGCCACCACGGAGACCAACCCCCGCAACGACCGGCCGGTGCAGGACGTCGTGATCGAGAAGGTCGTCGTCGAGAACCGCTGACCGACCGGCACCGACCACCCCTCACCCGGGCCGGGAGCCCGGCCCCGCACCGCACAGCCCCGCACCGCAGGCCCGAAACCTCGGTGTGGGAGGATCCCGCCCGGATGATCGACATCGGGGGCGGTGGGGCACGTGCTGGTCTGGACGGCGCGGGTGAGTGCGGTGGGTGCGTGGGCGGTCCTGTCCGTCGCGGTCGTCTGGGCGTTCGGCCTGGGCGGCGGGACCCGCCAGCCGCTGACCACGCTCGACACCCTCGGCCGGATCGGCATCGGTCTGCTCTGGCTGCGGGTGGCGGCGCTGTGGGCGTCCAAGGCCGTCCGGGTGTGGACCCGGCGCAAGCGCCGCCGGGTCTCCCTGTCCAAGGACACCGGCCCGCTGCGGTTCCGGGTGCCGCTGACCTTCGACGCGACCCCCTGGGTCTGGGTGCGAGTGGCCGCCGTCCTCCTGCTGCTGCCGTTCGCGGCCGCGCTCCCGGGCGCCCTGCACGCGATGGACGGCGGCGAGGACGTGCGCGCGCTCAAGAACGCGGGCGCGGTGCTGTCCACCGCGACAGTGGTCGGGGTGACGGACGCCGGGGCGGTCGAGGACTCCGACGGCGTGGTGACGCACTACGACTCCGATCTGGAACTCGCCCTCCCCGACGGCAGCCGGATCACCGCCTGGGGCGCCGACACCTACGAGGAGCCCCGCACCGACGACCGGGTGCAGGTCCTGTGGGCCCCGTCGGCGCCCCAACTGGGCCCCCTGGTACGCACCTCGGACCTCTCCCAGCACGTCGACACCGGCACGACGATCGGCGGCATGCGCCTCTTCCTGCTGCTGTTCTTCGGCCTGTTCTTCGTCTGCTTCGTGGTGCCGCTGTCCGTCGCGGCGGAAGCGGACCAGCTGCACGACCTGGCCTGGCGCCCCCTCGCCCAGACCGCCCTCCCCGTCCTGGCCACCCTCCTCTTCCTGTGGATCCGCCCACTGCTCACCGGCGTCGGCATCGGCAGCCCGGAGTCGGTCCTGCCCGCCGTCTTCGGCGGCTTCGCGATCCCGCTGCTCCTGCTGTACACCGGCCTGGCCCTCCGGGCGCTGGTCGACTGAACCCCCTCCCGGACCGGGGCCACGCCGGCGACCTGGGCGACCGGACGACGAAGGGGTCCCGGGAGCATCACGTGCTCCCGGGACCCCTTGCCGCAACGGACGGTCCGCTCGACGTCAGCGCGACGTCAGCGCGGTGTCACTGGGGCATCAACGGCCCTGGAGGGACTTCGCGTTGTCGCCGAAGCTCCAGCCCTTCGAGCCGTCCCAGTTGATCGACCAGGTCATGAGGCCCTTCAGGGCGCCGCCGAAGGCCCCCCACGACTGGCTGACCAGGCTCGGCGCCATGTAGCCGCCGCCCGCGCCGGGCTGGGCCGGCAGACCGGGCACCTGCTTGTCGTAGGGCACCTTGATGGTGGTGCCCTGGATGGTCAGGCCGTTGTTCAGGCACTCGGTCTGCTTGGTGAAGCCCTGGACGGTGCCGGCCTGGTAGGAGTCACCGGAGCAGCCGTACATGCTGCCGTTGTAGTACTGCATGTTGAGCCACCACAGGCGGCCGTTGTCCACGTACTTCTTGATGATCGGCAGGTAGGCGCCCCAGATCGAGCCGTAGGTGACGCTGCCGCCGGTGACGTACGCGGTCTCGGGGGCCATCGTCAGACCGAAGCCCGCGGGCATCTGGGCAAGGACTCCGTCGATGATGCGGATCAGGTTGGACTGGGAGGCGGACAGCGTGCCGATGCTGCCGCTGCCGGAGAGGCCGGTCTCGATGTCGATGTCGATGCCGTCGAAGTTGTACTTCTTCAGGATCGGGACGACGGTCGCGACGAACTTGTCCGCGACGGTGCTGGAGCCGAGGTCGATGCCCGCCGCGGCGCCGCCGATCGACATCAGCAGCGTCGCGCCGGCCGCCTTGGCCTGGCACATCTCGGCGGGGGTCGAGACCTTGACGCCGGCGTCCATGCCGTCCTGCCACAGGACGGTGCCGTCGGAGAGGATCACCGGGAAGGCGGCGTTGATGACGTTGTAGCCGTGCGCGGCGATCCGGCTGTCCGTGATGGGGACCCAGCCCATGCCCGGGTGCACGCCGTTGGAGGCGCCGTCCCAGTTCTCCCAGTAGCCCTGGAGGACCTTGCCCGCGGGGCGGGGCTTGGTGGGGCAGGTGTCACCGGTCGGCGGGGTGGTCGGCGGCGTCGTGGGAGGAGTCGTGGGCGGAGTGGTGGGAGGCGTGGTCGGCGGC
>NZ_LGDO01000390.1:0-315 GCF_001279805.1 Streptomyces sp. XY431 | reverse complement strand
CCGCTGCCCGCCGCCCTTGCGCTGACCCCGGTCGCGACAGCCTCCCCCCCCGTCGGCAACGGAGCCGACGCCCCCCCCCGCACGACCTTCTCCATCCCCCCCGTCACCGTCCCCGGCCTCCCGGGCCTTGCGGCGGCTCGGCGCCCAGGAGGGGGAGGGGGGCGGCGCCCGCGACGAGTTCGACGCGGTCGGGCTCGGGGCCCCCCGGGCCACGGCCTCCTGGGGCCCCGGCCGCTGGCGTCCGGCCGGTCGGACGTCCGGCCGCCAGCCCTCCCCCCCACCGCGTGTCGCCGCGTGTCGCCGCGTGTCGTGCAC
>NZ_LGDO01000389.1:0-317 GCF_001279805.1 Streptomyces sp. XY431 | reverse complement strand
CCACCATGTTGATTGGGCGGGGGCGTGCTCTGCTGCCCGGTGACACGGCGGGGGCGTGGCGGGGCCCCCCCGGGGGGGGCGGGGCGCGGGGGCCCCCCCCGTTCCCCGCCCCGGGGCCGGGCGGGGGCGCTGGTGGGGGGCCTGCGGCCTGGAGGGCGCGGGGGCGGAAGTCGGCGGCGGCCTGGGGTTGCCCGCCGGCACCCAGCCCCGCCGCGGGGACCCCGTGCGCCTGGGCCGGGACCGGCTTGTCCGCCCCCGAATCGTCGGAGAGGTAGGGGCCGCCCGCCCCGACCGCCCCGGCGGCGTCCCGCCACGCC
>NZ_LGDO01000388.1:0-318 GCF_001279805.1 Streptomyces sp. XY431 | reverse complement strand
CGCGGACGGCGCCCAGCCGGAGGTGCGGGCGTACAGGGCCTGGAAGGCGACGGGGTTCTAGAAGGTGGGGAGGTTTTGGCGGACCCCCTCCTGGATGGCGCCCTGCCCAACCCGCCGGGCCGCCCCGCCTCGCGCCCCCCGGGGCTCCTGGCCGGGGGCGGGGGCGTGGCGGATCCCCACGGCCCTCCCCCGCCACAGGGCGCGGGTCCGCGGGCTGGGCGATCTGGGCCGGGCCCCCCGCCCCGGGTGGGGCGTGAAAACCCGCCAGCCGCTGTCCCGCGCGCTGGTCGCCGCCCAGGGCTGGGACGAGCTGCCCGA
>NZ_LGDO01000387.1:0-318 GCF_001279805.1 Streptomyces sp. XY431 | reverse complement strand
GGCCAGGTGCAGGGCGACGAGCGAGGAGGAGCAGGCGGTGTCCACCGTCATCGCCGGGCCCTCCAGGCCCAGCAGGTAGGAGATCCGCCCGGACGCCACGCTCGACGAGCTGCCGAGCATCCGGAAGCCGTCCATGCCCTCGATCGGCTCGTGCAGCGGCGGCCCGTACTCCATCGCCATCAGGCCGGCGAAGACGCCGGTGCGGCTGCCGCGCAGGGCGGCGGGGTCGATGCCGGCGCGCTCCAGGGCCTCCCAGGAGGTTTCCAGCAGCAGGCGCTGCTGCGGGTCCATCGCGGTGGCCTCGCGCGGGCTGATGCC
>NZ_LGDO01000386.1:0-318 GCF_001279805.1 Streptomyces sp. XY431 | reverse complement strand
AGTGGGTCCAGGGCCGCAGCACTTCGGACGGCTGGATCGAGTTCCCCGCCGAGGGCGTCCGCGTCCTGCGCGACGGCGGCCACGACCTCGGCACCGTCATCGCCGACAAGGCGGACCTCAACGGCCTGAACACCAAGTGGGTCGGCGACCGCGACGGCGGCCACGGCTGGATCGGCTTCCCCCAGGACGGCATCGACATCCGCAAGGACGGCGGCCAGTCCTGGGGCACCGTCCACGCCGACAAGGCCGACGTCGACGGCATCAACACCAAGTGGGTCCAGGGCCGCAGCACTTCGGACGGCTGGATCGAGTTCCCCG
>NZ_LGDO01000385.1:0-319 GCF_001279805.1 Streptomyces sp. XY431 | reverse complement strand
CCGCGAGACCGCCGCGATGCCACCGGTCGTCGAGGCACTCCCGGCGGGAGCGAGCTCGAAACCCTGCCAGGTACTGCCCTCGTACCAGAAACGGTCCTGCACCGAACCGTTCCCGCCCACGAAGAACACCTCCAAACTGCCCGGGATCCGCGAGACCGCGGCAACACTGGCCGTGGTGGACGCGCTGCCGGGGGGCGAGAGCTCGAACCGCTGCCAGGTACTGCCCTCGTACCAGAAGTGGTCCTGCACCGAGCCGTTCCCGCCCACGTACCAGACCTCCATACTGCCCGGAATCCGCGAGACCGCCGCGATGCCACCG
>NZ_LGDO01000384.1:0-319 GCF_001279805.1 Streptomyces sp. XY431 | reverse complement strand
GGTGAGGTTGTGCGCCATGAAGTTGACGTTGTCGGTGAGGTCCTTCCACGTCCCGGCGACGTTCGGGACCCGGGCCTGCCCGCCGAGCGTCCCCTCGGTGCCGACCTCGCGGGCGACCCGGGTGACCTCGTCGGCGAACACCGACAGGGTGTCCACCATGGTGTTGATCGCGTCGGCCAGGGCCGCGACCTCGCCCTTGGCCTCCACGGTGATCTTCCGGGAGAGGTCGCCGCGGGCCACGGCGGTCGCCACGTCGGACATCGAACGGACCTGGCCGGTGAGGTTGGAGGCCATCACATTGACGTTGTCGGTGAGGTCC
>NZ_LGDO01000383.1:0-319 GCF_001279805.1 Streptomyces sp. XY431 | reverse complement strand
GGACCTCACCGACAACGTCAATGTGATGGCCTCCAACCTCACCGGCCAGGTCCGTTCGATGTCCGACGTGGCGACCGCCGTGGCCCGCGGCGACCTCTCACGGAAGATCACCGTGGAGGCCAAGGGCGAGATGGCCGCGCTCGCGGACGCGATCAACACCATGGTGGACACCCTGTCGGTGTTCGCCGACGAGGTCACCCGGGTCGCCCGCGAGGTGGGGACCGAGGGGACGCTCGGCGGGCAGGCCCGGGTCCCGAACGTCGCCGGGACGTGGAAGGACCTCACCGACAACGTCAACTTCATGGCGCACAACCTCACC
>NZ_LGDO01000382.1:0-320 GCF_001279805.1 Streptomyces sp. XY431 | reverse complement strand
CGACGACGGTGCCGGGGCAGAACGGTGTGTGGACGTTCGTGGGTTCGGTGGGGCAGCGGGTGGCGTTCGGGTTCAGTGGTGGGACGCTGGATTCGTTGAAGGCGCAGGTGTCGGTGTTGAAGCCGGACGGTTCGGTGTTGCGTTCTGCGCAGTACTGCGGTCCGACGTGCACCTTCCCGACGACCTCGTTGCCGGTGGACGGTGTCTACCGGGTGGTGTTCGATCCGCTCGGTGCGTCGATGGGGTCGATGACGGCCAGTGTGTCGACGGAGATCATGAGGCAGCTGCTGCTGGACGGTACGGGGTCGACGCTTGCGACG
>NZ_LGDO01000381.1:0-322 GCF_001279805.1 Streptomyces sp. XY431 | reverse complement strand
CCAAGGACTCCGACGCCGACCCGACCACCGGTGTGACCCAGTCCGTCACCGTCTCCGGAGGACAGCGCAACCTCGACCTCGACATGGGCGTCGTCCTCCCGCCGCCGCCCGCCAACAACGCCATCGGTGACTTCGTCTGGGTCGACAAGGACGGCTCCGGCATCCAGAAGCCCGGCGACACCGGCGTCTCCGGCATCAAGGTCAACCTCCTCGACGGCAACGGCCAGCCCGTCCTCGACGCCAACGGCCGACCCATCACCACGGTGACCGACGCCAACGGCCTCTACCTGTTCGACAACCTCCCCGACGGCACCTACCAGGT